>JAYSOP010000550.1:0-4628 GCA_043722905.1 Chryseolinea sp. | reverse complement strand
CCTGGTCGCCAGGGGAAATCATAGGCTGGCAATACCGATGAAAGAATTACCTGGATCCCATTTGCCTTTGCGAGCAAGGCCATACTCGAAATATTATCCATGATGGCTTCGAGGGTAGTGGGCCCTGTATTTTGCGCGATGTCATTAATGCCTGCCAGGATCACAACCGCTTTTGGTTTCAGGTCGATAACATCCTGATTGAAGCGTATCAACATCTGCGGGGTAGTTTGTCCGCTGATACCACGATTGATATAAGGCTTCAAAGAAAAATAATCCGGATCCGCATTTTTCCATCCTTCGGTGATAGAATTTCCCATAAAGACCACTCTTTTTTCTGCTGCTGTTGGCGGAGTGATTTTCTTATTCTCTTCCTGAAACCGATTTAAGTTTGCCCAGTCATTGCGAAAGCGTTCCTCGCTTTCCTTTTTACGCTGCAAAATTTGTTGCGGGGTAAATTTGCTCATGGGGTGATTCGGATCCGAAGGCATAAATAATCCTTGTCCTTCCAGCCAATCACCAAAACGATCGATCCAGGAATCCGAAGGAAGGTTTTGTTTTCGCATTCCAAAACCATGGCCTCCCGTTGAATACATATGCAACTCTACCGGTTTCTTTGCCTCTAACCACTTGCCATACAATGATGTGCTGTGCGGGGCAAGGCCCAGCTGGTCATCTGTTGCGGCCACGATAAACATGGGTGGCGCATTATCGGGAACCATTTTATCTGCTAACGGGGTCAGGTATGCGTAAACCGGGGCGACAAAATCCGGCCGGCTCTCGCCTCTGCCTTCAAAAGTTACTCCTGCTGTTACAGTACCGCCAGCTGAAAATCCAATAATTCCAACTCTTTCAGGATTGACACTATATTCAGACGCATGTTTTCTTACATATTTGATTGCTTCAAGTCCATCCGAAATAGCCAATGGAATTAACTGGGAATTGTCGGCATCGAATTTCGTCTCATCTTTCATTTTTGCCATCAGCTCGGCGACAGGATCATTCGTTTCACTCTTCACAAGTCGGTATTTTAAAACGAAGGCCGCCACTCCTTTGGTGTTAAGCCATTTGGCGACATCAATTCCTTCGCTGTTAATAGACAGCGCATGAAACCCACCACCGGGACAAATCACCACGGCTGTGCCATTGGCGGTAGCGGCCGGAGGAAGGTAGGCCGTGAGTGTTGGCACAGCAACATTGTAAACAATTTGGGTTTGCCATATCTCAGAAAAAATTTCTTTTTCCTGCCAGGTCCAGTTTTCCGAACCAGGTGCTTTATCGGGATAAAGCGGAATCACTTTTTGGCCGTTAACGAGAAAAGTATACAGACAAAAGAAAATTGTAATTTTTATATTCATGGGAAGGATGGTTAAAGATAAATGGGCAAACAATTTAACATTGAATATCAATGTCACCATCACATTCCTGTTTTTTTTACAGAAAGATTATTTCAGGAAAAACCGATGAAGTATGAAATTTTTAAGCAGCTTTTGAAGCCGTCATTTTATGAAGGCCGGATTATAGCCCATGCTTTGCGCCCATTTGTTGAATAAATTTTAAACCCTTTTCAGCCATATCCCAGGGTTTGGAATACTCCCGCCAGACATTAATGGCGTTGGCAAAATTGGGGTCATTTCTGGTAAAAGCTTCAATCGTTAACCAACCTTTGTATTTGATGGAAGCTAACGTGGAGAAAGTTTCATCCCATGGAATGTGTCCATCGCCGGGGGTTCCACGATCATTTTCGCTGATGTGGACGTGTTTCAAAACAGGAGCAATTTTTTTAATAGCCTCCGATAGTTTTTTTTCCTCGATGTTCGCGTGATGGGTGTCAAACATGGCCTGTACATGGGGATGTGAAACCCGCTTGACCAATCCCGACAACTGTTCCATTGTGTTGCACAAATAACACTCAAACCGGTTCAGTGCCTCCAGGGTAAGTGCGACCCCTGCCTGGCCTGCATAATCACCTGCTGCCCGAAGAACTTCTGCACTCCAGCCAAACTCTTGATCCTCAGGTGGACGGCGATTAGTAAAAGTAGCAAATGCCGAATGGAAAGGCCCGCAAATGATTTTTGAATCCATGGCCTGCGCACAGTCAATAGCCTCCTTCAGTCTGTCAACGGCTTTTTGTCTGACCGCTTTGGATGCACTGATGGGATTATCATCCGGTCCAACGCCCAGCACACAGGTAGCTTCTAATCCAATGGCGCGCAGATGATTTCCAAAACGTTTATAGACAGATCCATTGCGTTCCTCCATAAAGCATTCGATTCCATCGTAACCCAACTCCTTTAACTTTTCGCAAATGCCTAAAAAAGTCTCTGGTAGTCCTCCGGACCAAACCAGTAAATTGAATCCGATTTTATTCATATCTCTTTTCTTTCTTGAATGAGAAGGGTATCGATTATGTGAGATGACTTGGTATATGCGCTGTCTCCCGTAATTATTGTGGTTGCCGGTATTTTACATTCATTGCTATTTTACCTGCCCATTTTTTCGGAACCGGTTTTCCAAGCGTCCAGTGAATGGCATTAATGGTGAGTCTTTGAAGAGCTTCCTCCTGAAAATCCTCCGGATGCCCAAGGGTTGTCATAAAAGTTTTTCCTCCCGAAGCTGTTTGCCACGTCCAGGCTACAGGATTCTCAATGGCCTCGGCCGAATTCGGGTTTACGGATTTACCCATCAACAACCACTTCGAACCTTTTGCGGGATAATCGGGTAAAACCTTGTATAACCAGGATGGAACATGAAAATTCGGGTTGACTCCCGTCAGTATGGGATGGCTTGCAGATTCTCTAATAATGGAAACATCGGTACTGCTTTCGTGACCGTAGTGCGTATGATTGGCTGCGCCCCCCCAGCCAGGAGGTGAACCAAATGCTACCTCACCGAATCCATTCCACTTTTCAGATGGATGGCCTTTTGGAAAATTAAAAGAATGGGTAGATGTTCTGAACCCCATAACAGGCTTTCCGGATTTTATATAATTATCAATGAATTGCAATTGGTCAGGAGGCAAACGTCTCCAACGCAGAAAAAATATAGCCAGGTCTGCTTCCTTCAATACTTCCAGCCCCGGAATATTTTCTTCAGCGTTATGATCCGGAGAAGACTTCAGAACGATGGTTCGCATGCCATAATTGTTTTCAAGTTCGGCTGCAATGACGGGCATGGTGCTTTCACTTCCGTATTCGTGATCACCTGTTACAAATACAACCAGCGGGACTTTGTCGTCACCAGTTTTTTTGGTTTGTGCACAGGAAGAAATCGCACCTGCCAGCAAAACATAAAATAAAAATAATTTCATAGTCTTAAATTTTTTTTTCATAAGTGATTACCAGGCAACAATCATTGCTCGACAGTATCGTAAATGCATACATTCTAAAGTGGATGTTCTTGCAATAAATCCGAGGGCGAATAAAATCCTGATTTTTCCTTCGTGCCGTCCCGGATGACTCTGACCTTGTCCGGCGTGATGGCTGAAGCTTTATTTCCAAAACTATTGCGTACGTAAGTTAGCACCGCGGCTATCTCATCATCTTTCAGCATACCTTCAAAGGGGGTCATCGGCACATGGCCGCCGTATTTCACGCCCAACACCTCCATCGGACCCTGCAATCCCTTTAGAACAAGTTTAATGAGCCGGTCCTCGCTGCCTACAACCCATGGGGTACCCGCAATTGGGGGGAATCCTGAAGGTGAAAGGCCATTACCATCGGGCTGATGACAGGTTATGCAGAACCCTTCGCGCGCATAAATCTCCTTGCCTTTAATGAAAAGGTCGCGTTCAGCTCCTTTCAAGTGAGTTTTAACCGACTCTTCTTTTTTCTCTTCTACGGATTTTCCATTCAGGTGAGCCAGCGCTGTTTCATAAGCATTGACCATCCATTCATCAAGGGGTTTCTTCCCCGCTTCCATTACGATAGGAAGGCCTGTCTCCTTGTCTAACCACGAAGCGGCTACCAGGGCTTCGAGCCGCACGCGGCCGTGTTCATCTCCGGCTGCCTGCATGAGAAGGTCCCCCTGATTTTTTATTTGATGACCGGTATAACGAACCACCCTGACCCCAGCGGCTCTTGCTCTGTAATCGTTTGACTGCAGGACCTGATGAAGCAGACTCTGATCCACTTGATTTAAACCCCAGGTTACCCACAACGCCTCCAGGACATGATGATCATACCCCGGGTCTTCGATATTTAAATTGGCCACCCAGCTTTTCAGTTGGGGAATTACCTCGCTTGCTTTCCTTCCTCGCAGTTCGCGGCGGGTGCGGTAGCGCGTTCTGTATTCGGGAAGCTTCAGATTTTCCAGCAACTCTCCGATGCTTGCACCCGCGATATTCGCGGGTTTTACCAATGGTCTGGACGGGTATGTTATCCGGTAAATCCGACCATGAACGTGGTCACGAAGGGGATCGCGGGCATTGTGTTGCATGTGACCGATAAGGATATTGTGCCAGTCGACGAGATAAAGCGAACCATCTGGAGCGAACTCCATATCTACTGGCCGGAAGTTCCGATCGCCGGAGGTAACAATATCCTGACGGTGACGGCTTTTGTAACCGGTACCCTCATCATCGATGATGTGTTCTTTCATACCCAAAAAACCAATGGTATTATTTATTAACA
>JAYSOP010000549.1:0-3424 GCA_043722905.1 Chryseolinea sp. | reverse complement strand
CTAATAACAAAACTTTCAAAGCCCTTTTCGTTTCTTACAATCACTGCTTCGTTTTCAAGAATGACACCTTTGGTTTTTACGACCTTCTTGCGATTGTTGCTGCCTTTCCCTGGTTTCCATAATAAAAGTATGGACGCGGTAAGGATTAGAAATCCTATCAGAAAATAAAGATATTTCTTAGGAATAGGGACAATCTCTTCCGACAAAACCTCTTTGGACACCTCCCGGAGTAGGATTGAATCTTCGGATTTATGGCCAATTGTTGCAATCGTATCGTTCTGAAAAATTGAATCCTTATCCAGATCAATTCCATCATACTGTGGTATATCCATCGGTTCACCGATATCCAGGTTGTATTTTAATATGCTATCGGTTTGAAGATCACTTTCACCCGAAATATAGTATTGATTTTTTTCGTACGTGATCAGCAAATAAGAGGGATATTTTTTCCAAACCTTGTTCTGGAAAGACTCCTTTGTAAACTCGCATTTAATTACACCACTGGTATACGGCGTGAATACAGGATCGGAAACAATTCTTTGTTTATATTCAGGATGTTCCCGAAAAAATTTTCTCTTTAGGGCAATACACCGCTCCCGGGTCAACCGCTGTGCATAAAAAGTGAGTTGATTGAGGTAGAGAGATTGAAATGTTTCTTCGCTACGCAAATTGTTGGCGTTGTTCCATTTTTTAACCAGGTCATTAAGTTCCCGGGTGTCTAGCGCAAAATTCTGAGCGGGACAGAAATGAAAACAGAAAGTTAAAAGTATTATTTGAAAACTCACCATCAGAATAAACCTTCTCATTTCCATTGCGGCAATTAACTTTGTCTGTTAGATACCAATTCTTATACCGAAGTACCAGATTTATTGAGAGCTGAATTCTTTTTCAGATTTTAACAGGGTTATTAATCAGCAACTTAAACCTGGAAAGTCTTGGTTTACCAAAGATGCATATATTTATTACGCCGGGCGATGCGAATTGGCTGGAGAATAAATTTCCGAACGCCGGGGCTCCTTTTAAGTTAATAGTAATTAGAAGAACCGCTGTTGATAAGCTTCCGTAAATTTGGGAGATTCTTTATATACGGTTGCGGGAATGTACTTCTTAAACCAACTGCTGATGGTCATATGAAGCACGCCAAAGAATGCTTCCTTAAAAATCCCGGCAGACATTTTAGATTCACCGAGTGTGCGATCCGTAAAGATGATGGGAATTTCATTCAATTTAAAACCATATTTCCAGGCCAGAAACTTCATCTCAATCTGGAAAGCATAACCGATAAATTTAATATTCTCCAACGGAATTGTTTGTAAAACTTTCCTGCGATAGCATACAAAACCGGCTGTCGTATCTTTTATAGGCATACTGGTAATGGTGCGCACGTAACTGCTTGCAAAATAAGAAAGCAATACGCGGCCAATAGGCCAATTCACCACATTTACGCCTGTTGCATACCTGGATCCGATGGAAAGATCGACCCCGTTTTTTGAACAATCATGGTATAATTTAATAAGGTCTTTTGGGTCGTGAGAAAAATCCGCATCCATTTCCAGAATGTAATCATACTTTTTTTGGATGGCGTAATAGAAGCCAGTGATATAAGCTGTACCTAACCCCTGTTTTCCGGGTCGCTTAATGAGGTGTAATTTTGTTTCGCCGGTATTATAAAATTTTTGAAGATCTTCAACGATTTCAGCCGTACCATCCGGAGAACTATCATCCACAATAAGTACATGAAAATCAATCGGTAAGGCAAATACAGCATCGATTATCGCATGAATATTTTCACGCTCCTTAAAGGTCGGAATAATTACAATCGCTTTGCTCACTGGTTGGGCTCCTCCTGTCTATAACAAAACTATTAAAAGAATAATTTTATACAACTGGTTTTCTACTAAGCGGCCCCTTTTTTCGACACAAGCAGAAATTAAATCATAAAACCTCCATATTTCAGTCAAAAACGAAAAAATGATCTTTTAATAGCGGTCAATTTGGGGTTGAAATGTTAATAAAACCAAAGAAAATGAGTTCCTCAAGGCCTCCCCGCTAGATAACTTCCAGGTCATGAAACTGTTTTGCAATCAGCTTTTGCACCCCATTGGGTACAGGAGTATAGTCTGCAAAACGCTGGATAAAGCTTGCCCTACCTTGTGAAAGAGATCGCAGGGTGGTGGTATACCGGTCTAATTCTGCAAGCGGTGTTCTCGCCCTTACAACCTGGAGAATTGATTTGTTATCGATGCCCATGATAATGGATCTGCGGGTTTGTAAATCACTCATCACTTCGCCTACCACCTCTTCCGGCATGACTATTTCAAGGTCACATATAGGTTCTAACAATTGGGGGTCGGCCTTCAGAAATGCGCTTTTAAAGGCCAGCATGCCTGCAATTTTGAAGGATATATCATTGGAGTCAACGGGATGCATTTTGCCATCAAAGACACAAACCCGTACATCACGAACGTGCGAACCGGTGATGGGTCCTTCCTCCATTTTTTCCATTATTCCTTTCAGTATAGAAGGTATAAAACGCACATCAATCACACCTCCTACGATGCAATTGTAAAAGGCCAGTTTTCCTCCCCACGGTAAGTCAATTACTTCTTTACCCCGGAGATTAAATTCAGTGGGTTCGGGCATGCCCTCGTAATACGGCTCAACCTTTAAATGTACTTCGCCGAACTGACCTGCTCCGCCGGATTGTTTTTTGTGCCGGTGAACGGCGACAGCAGATGTCCGTATGGTTTCCCTGTACGAAATACGCGGAGCCTCAAAGGTAACGTTGAGTTTGTAAATATTTTCCAGATACCACTTACACACCGCCAGGTGTAATTCTCCTTGTGCCGAAATGATTAATTGCCTTAGTTCTTTAGAATATTCGACCTGCAAAGTTGGATCTTCCTGGTGAATTTTATGCAGTACCTCACCAATCTTATCATCATCGTTTTTGCTTTGCGCGATTACTGCGATACGAATTCTTGGTTCAGGATAGTCAATCGGTTTAAGGGTAACCCCGAAACCTTTCTCGTGAAGGGTTTGGTTGGTAAAGGTGTCTTTCAGCTTTAAAGTTGCGCCGATATCACCGGCCACCAGTTTATCCACGGGCGTTCGGTTTTTACCATCCATAATAAAAAGCTGATGTATGCGTTCAGTTGCACCGGTATGGCTATTGGTTAATTCAGAGGCGGTGGTGATTACACCTGAGATTACCTTGAAAAAGGATAATTTTCCAAGTTTTTGCTCGAGATGAGATTTAAAAACAAATACTGCGGTAGGTTTTTCAGTATCAAATTCAATCTCTTTTCCATCCACTGTTATTTCTGGTTTCGCTTCACGCGGTGTGGGTGCAACGTTATCGATAAATCCCATCATTCTCCCGCTGCCCATATTCTTTTTCGCAGACATACAGAATACAGGAAAG
>JAYSOP010000548.1:0-2481 GCA_043722905.1 Chryseolinea sp. | reverse complement strand
CGGAAATCAGGTTGTTGGTGGTCGGGGTATTCACCGGTGCACCCAGGTTTTTTCCCTTAGACCAGATTTTACCATCCGGTGTTCTGCTTTCCCAGATATCCTCTTTGTCCTGAAGCCCACCTGTATTTTCAGGACTGTGTTTTCTTCCAAAGTAGATTATTTTTCCATCAGAAGAGATTTTGGGACTTACTTCATCAAATCTCGAATTCACATTTTTTCCCAAATTTTCCTTTGCACCGGGTGCCCCCATTTTTAATGGGAGGTTGATCCTGATATCATGGGCAAAAATGAAATCATCGATTGTTAACTTCATTTTTGTGTAGGTGACGAAGCCCATATATTTACCATGCCAGGGAAATGCTTTTGCAGAGGCTACTTGCTTCCCATTCAGGTAAAAAAACATGAGATTCTTTTTCCTTTCTACTTTCAGTTTGTTTTCTTTTCCAATGGGCTTTATTAAATTAGTGCTCCTCCATTCATCTGAAACACCCAGATCTCTGTCTGAAGAATAAATTCTGAAGTAACCGCTTGAGGTGAAGGTAAAATTATTCATTCCATCCTGACCATCGAAGCCCCAGATGAAACCTAATCCGTTATTTTCCTTGCCATCTATTTGCGTGAAGGTAGCCTCAATCGAAAAATCTTTATTCTTTTCTACATAGGGCGCCAGATAAGACATCCACCCTCCTTCAGGTGCATCAATGAGATATTTACCCTTTTGTAAAACGACCCTATGATCAACGGATTCCCCTTCAAACCAACCGTACCGATTATCGTCAAATGTTTCATGAAGGATAACGGGTAGTTGCGCTTTGGAAGAGCCATGTATGATAATAAAAAGAAAAATTGAAATTCTCATATCCCTGAGGCAATCTACAAACTTCCTGTTCTACCCCCATCAACCGGGATATTAATTCCAGTGATATAGCCTGCCGCGGGCGACGCGATGAATGCGGCAGCTGAGGCAATTTGATGTGCATCCGCCAGCCTGCCTGCTGGAATTTCTTTTATCATCTCAGCTTGTATTTCATCAAATGATCTGCCAGTTTTTTCAGACCTGTTTCTAATAATATCATTGAGCCTACCAGTTCGCGTTGCACCAGGAAGAATATTGTTCACAGTGATTCCAAAAGGCGCCAGTTCCACTGAAAGTGTTTTGGACCAGTTTGCTACGGCGGCCCGAACTGTATTGGAAACCCCTAACCCTTTAATGGGCATTTTGACGGAGGTTGAAATGATATTGATTATGCGGCCAAAGCCACATTCCTTCATCCCCGGGACAATGGCTTGTACCAGTACCTGACTACACAATAAATGCGCCGAGAAAGCGCTCAGAAACTCCTGGGGTTCCGCATCCAGTATCTCACCCCCTGGTGGCCCTCCCGTGTTATTCACCAGTATATGAATGGGGGTCCCTTTCGTATATTCCTGGATGGTTATTCTTAATTTTTCATAATGGCTGAAATCCGCAATTAAATATTCATGCCGCTGCCCCTCTTTTGATGGCAACGCTGTTCGTACGTCTTTCAGTTTCGCTTCATTTCGCGCCAACAATGTAATATCAGCGCCAAGCAGGGCCAATTCAATCGCGATGGCCTTTCCAATACCTTGTGTGCTGCCACAAACTATTGCACGCTTACCTTTTAATTCGAGGTCCATACCCAAACATTATTCAAATTCTTAGTAATTTTAAGTGAAATTATTGATTAATCATTCCAAAAATATTCCTGATATATGGCCATCCGCAAACCTTTTAACCTAAAAAACTGGATCAAAGAGAACCGCGATTTGCTGAAACCACCGGTTGGCAATAAAAATCTTTACGCCGATGCCGGTGATTATATTGTCATGATTGTTGCAGGTCCTAATGCGCGAAAGGATTACCATTATAACGAGACTGAAGAACTTTACTATCAGCTGGAGGGTAATATCATTGTTAAAATACAGGAAGACGGAAAGGCTGTGAGCTTACCCATTAATGAAGGGGATATGTTTTTGCTTCCCGGAA
Source organism: Chryseolinea sp. (assembly GCA_043722905.1). GTDB lineage: Bacteria > Bacteroidota > Bacteroidia > Cytophagales > Cyclobacteriaceae > Chryseosolibacter. The sequence continues at coordinate 473 of JAYSOP010000548.1, read as the reverse complement.
AGGTACCCCACTCTCCCCTTAGACCCGCTGATTCCATCGGGTTGGTGATTGAGTGTAAAAGAACTACTCAGGAGGAAGACGGATTGATGTGGTTCTGTGAAAAATGCAACAACAAACTTCATGAATATAAATTCTTTCTTTCAAATATTGAAAAAGATTTTATTCCGCGTTTCAGAGACTTCTATGGTTCTGAAGTATTGAGAACGTGTAAAAAGTGTGGTACCGTAATGGAAGCTGATCCACGGTTTATATAATGGATGGAATTGGCTATTACCACTCGCCGGTGGGTGATTTGTTAATCACATCAAGGCAGGACAGTATCACCACGCTTAACTTTTTGAAAGCCGGGAAATCGGAAGTTTGCCTTACACCAATTATTGAACAATGCATTTCCGAACTGGACGAATATTTCTTTGAAGGCCGGAAATTTTTTAATGTGGAAATCCAATTGTCTGGATCTCTTTTTCAAAATA
>JAYSOP010000547.1:0-1580 GCA_043722905.1 Chryseolinea sp. | reverse complement strand
AATCCTTAATATTTCCGGTCACATGAAATTCATCTACGCCCTGCATTTGAATATAGATAGCAGTGGTTGCTTTTTTAAATGCTCTCATCAATGGTTCGGGCCATTGTTCAATTGGAAGCCTGCATACCACTTTCGTATATAATTTGTTCATCAATAAGTTTTGAAATTCAGGTGTGTCATATGCCTTTAGTTTATCCAGTGAATCGTACGTGGCTACATCTTGCGGTGAAAGAATTTGCCCTTTTAACTTTGTCGTGTATGCCAGGTAACTTTGTGCGCTTGCCGTCATATTTGATAAAACCGCCGCTTTTACATGGGTTTGATACTTGTCTAAATATTCCATAGCCAGCATGCTTCCGGCCGACTGCCCGTACAGATAAAAATTTTCAAGTCCGAGTCCCTTTCTCACCTGCTCAATCTCTTCCACGTATCTTGCAATTGTCCATAGTGATGTGTCCGCAGGCTTATCAGAATAACCACATCCCAACTGGTCGTAATAATAAAATTCAATTCCTTCTTTGGGCAAAAAATCTTCAAAACATTCAAAGTAGTCGTGTGAAAATCCGGGGCCGCCATGCAGCAGTAAAACTTTTATTTTCCCATCGCCGACTTTTTTTGTCCATACATTGTATTTGCCATCTACCCGAATCATTTTAGCACCACCGGTTTTTATTTCATAGGTTGTATCTCTTGTGTTTACTTCTTCATTTTTGCCAGGAGGGTTTGTTGATGAATTGCATGCGTAAATGCTTAGTGCTAAAAAAAAGAGTGGTAATAATTTCATGTTTGAATTTTTAATTTCTGTTAATAGAATAGTTGCAGTTGTGTTCCCGGTATTTTCTATGTTGTGTTGCATTTATTTTTTAAATTTTCCATACACCGCCTGCCCCGGAAAAACTGTAGTAACTGTTTTTCCATTCTTTAATACAAAACTTCCATTCACCATTACATATTCAATACCTGCCGAAAACTCCAACCCTTTTTCAAATGTTGCTTTGTCAATAATTGTATTAGGATTAAAAATGGTAATGTCAGCATCGGCACCCACTTGTATTCTTCCTTTGAAACGCATCATCGGTGCGATGATCTCTAATCTTTTTGCAGGAAGTAAGGTCATTTTTTCAATAGCAGTCATTAAATCAATCACTTTATCTTCTCTTACATATTTGCCCAATACTCTTGAAAATGTTCCGGCAGTGCGTGGATGAGCAAGCTTAGCATAAGTCATTCCATCGGAACCAATCATCACACCGGGAGCTGCAATACCCGTTTTGATCCATTCGGGTTTCATTACATGAAGAATAACAACTCCACCAGTTTTACGGTAAGCATCAAATGTTTCTTTCGTAAGCCGTTCGCCTGTTGCCACCCATTGCAGATCGCCGTAGCTAATGCCTAACCGTTGTTGCCAACCTTCATCAAACATGGCACTTTGCAGCGAAGTGGAACCGGCCGTGTAAGGGTACAACTCAGTGCTGATATCAAAACCCTTTTTGTTTGCAGCATTTACCATCTCCAGCGACAGTCCAATATTTCCCAGCGACATGCTGTTGATATGAACAATGTGTAGCGGTGCTCCT
>JAYSOP010000546.1:0-2129 GCA_043722905.1 Chryseolinea sp. | reverse complement strand
AACCATCCTTATAGGTAATTAATAAATCAACCGGCATAGGAAAATCACCTATCCGCGCGAGTGTTATAAAAGCATTGTCCTTTGTTCCAAGAATATTCTTAATACTGTAGTCGATTTTTTTAGTTGTATTGATAAAATAGCTGAGATACCATTTTAATTGCATTCCTGAAACCTTTTCCATGACACGGATAAAATCAATGGGTTCCGGATGTTTAAATTTCCAGGTATTAAAATACCTGCGCATCCCGCGGTAAAAATTCTCTTCTCCCATAATGTATTTTAATTGCTCCAGAAATACTGTTCCCATGCTATAGGCTGTGGTAGTATAGGCGCGGTTTGTATTAAAGTGATCAGAATGCTGGCTGGCTGGTTCCTGAAGTCCACTTTTTATTAAAGCGAAATAGCCATCGTAACTATCTACCTGCGGATTCTTTTCGTCGAAAATGAACGCTAGCGATTCATTGGCCGCAAAATCTGTGAAGCCCTCATCAAACCACGCATAGAGCGCTTCATTGCTCGCCAGGACTCCCTGATACCAGCTATGGGTAATTTCGTGTGCTGTTACGCCGATCAGGCTTCCTGATGTTCTTTCTCCTGTAATCAAAGTGCACATGGGATATTCCATACCACCATCCCCGCCCTGGATGATGGAATATTTTTCGTAGGGATATTTTCCATAGGTTTTATTCATGAAAACAAAATGACGGATAGTAAACTCCCTGAGCTTCGTCCAGTGAGCCGTTGTTTTTTCCCCGGGCTGATAAAAGAAATGCAATTCTGGGCCGTCAGGCACCTGGGCAATTTCGTGCTGATATTCGGGGTCTGCAGCCCAGGCAAAATCGTGTACATTCTTTGCCACGAAATGCCAGGTCAGATCTCCGGCAGGGCGTTTAACTGAACTTCCTTTTTTTTCATAACCATGACCGATTTTATCAGGGTTCTGGAGGATGCCAGTGCCCCCGATCACGAAGCGTGGATCAATGGTAATCTTTACTTCATAGTCGCCCCAGACGCTGTGAAATTCCCTGGCAACGTAGGGATAAGCATGCCAGCCCTGTAAATCATATTCAGCTATTTTCGGGTACCATTGCGTCATGGAATAGGCGATGCCTTCCCGGTTATTTCTGCCCGATCTTCGTATCTGAAGCGGAACCTGGGCTTCAAACTTCATATCAAAAACTGTTTTAGTATTGGGTAGTATGGGTGTTTTTAAATTCACCTCCAGGATAGTGCCCATCACATGGTAAGTCACTTCTTTCCCATCTTGATGCAAGTTTGTAACATGCTGATAGCCGATTTCATCTTCTTTTAATTTTGAGATCCGATCAAGCACTCTGGGATCAGGATCGGGTAGATTCCTGGAGCGGACATCCATCATACTACCCGGTTGAAAGGCATTGAAGTAAAGGTGGTAATATACCTTTGATAGGGTGTCTTTTGAGTTGTTATAATAGGTTAACTTCTGAGACCCTGTGAGTTTGTGGGTGTTCACATCCAGCCTGACGTCCATCGCATATTCAACCCGTTGTTGCCACCGGAAATCCTGCGCGAAAAGAAAAGGTGCCAGGAAGAGAATGAGCAATGTTAATACCGGCTTTTTTCCCATGGAGATGTATTTATTAAAGCTTGCAAAATATCCATTACTGCCCTGAAATTCAAAACTTAAAAATTTAAAGCTCAAACTCTCCCAGACTGTCCACCAGCAACTCGTATTGTTCTTTGGAGTGTGCGGGGAAATTGGCGAACCTCAATTGTGTTTTTTTGAATGCGCCGTATCCATCACCGGGGAACAATCCCTTTTTTGATAAAAATGCTGAGAGTTTTTCGGTCTGCTCGCCGCAATCAGCAACAATCACCGTTTTGGATTGAAACTTTTTGACCTTCACAAAAGGTGAAAGCAGGGGATGCTTTTCAAGCGCCTGATATAATATGGCTGCCTTGTAATCGGTTTCCTTGCGGAGATGATCGACCCCTCGTCTTAGGAAATCTTCCACCACTTTGCTCAACAGGTAAATAGCCAGCACGTTGGGAGTTTCCGGTGTTTGATTTTTTTTCGCGTGGGCAAGCAGTGTTGGAATATTATGGTAAGAGCCGATGGAGATTTTTTTGGACAATAATAACTCCGCTTT
>JAYSOP010000545.1:0-1550 GCA_043722905.1 Chryseolinea sp. | reverse complement strand
CAAAACAAGTATTGTTTTTGATGCTATTGAAGTTTTTGAAAAAAGGTCAAACCGTTCAAAACCTTTGTATATCGAAAATATAATCTGCTCCATCAACCTTATTCCGAATAAGGCTACCCCTAACTTCAAAAGATCAATAAAATTATTTTTGCCTGTGTTGAAAAAAAGAGGGTAGTTACTTTCTAGAATGAGATAAAGGTATGTCACTAATAACCCAACCAAAGAAAGAAGCAAATAAAATGAGTAGGTGGTATTTGCTATTTTAATAGTTCTTACCTGGTCACTTGCTTTGTATTTTGAAATAAACCTGATGGCTGCATCCCCCAGCCCTAAATTCAGAATACCCAAGCTACCGATGATCGAATTGATCAGTATCCATTGGCCATAAGTCTCAGCACCCAATTTTATAAGAAAATAAGGAGTAACCAGCAGCATAAGTGCGGGCAAAACCATTATTTCGATGGTGCTCCAAATAGAATTACGGAAAACCCTTGAATGGTAGATGTAGGTTATAGCTTTTTTCAAAACCGGGTAATTTGTACGCTTTATTTCCCTTGCATTTTCTTTTTCAGCTCATCAGGAAAATTGGAATTAATCCTGCTTGAGTTTTAGGAATTCGCGTTCGTATTCCATTTCTACTCCTTTCCGAAGGGAAATTCTAGGTTTCCATCCCCGTTCCTTCAGTTGCCAGTTGTCCATCAGTTTGCGTGGTGTTCCGTCCGGCTTGGATGAATCCCATTCAATGGAGCCCTGGAAGTCAATAACTTCTCTGACGAGTTCAGCCAACTGTTTTATAGACACTTCTTCTCCACTCCCTACATTTACGAATTGTCCTTCGTTATAACTCAGCATCAGGTGATAGCAGGCGTCTGCCATGTCATCAACGTGCATGAATTCCCGCAGTGGCGTGCCGGATCCCCACACCAAAACGGAGGCAGCATGATTGATTTTCCCTTCATGAAATTTCCTTATCAGGGCTGGCATTACATGAGAGGTCTGAAGATCGTAATTATCGTTAGGTCCGTATAAATTGGTTGGCATGGCGCTTATAAAATTACAACCATATTGTTGTCTGTAATTTTCGCAAAGTTTAATGCCGGCTATCTTAGCAATTGCATAGGGTTCATTCGTTTCTTCCAGATAGCCGGAGAGAAGCGATTCCTCCTTTAGGGGTTGAGGTGCCAGTTTCGGATAAATGCAGGAAGATCCTAAGAATAATAATTTCTTTACTCCATGCTCATAGCTACTATGAATAACATTACTTTCAATCATCAGATTTTCATAAAGAAAATCTGCGCGATAGCTATTGTTGGCAAGTATGCCACCTACTTTAGCAGCAGCCAAAAAAACATATTGGGGCTTCTGACCAGCAAAAAAAATACTAACCTCAGCCTGATTTCTCAAATCAAGTTCCGAGGAAGTTCGAAGAAGCAAATTGGTATATCCTTCACCTTGCAATTTCCTAACGATTGCTGAACCTACCATGCCTCGATGTCCGGCCACAAATATCCTTGCTGATTTTTCCATTACTCGTGATATTGGAAAATTTT
>JAYSOP010000544.1:0-2497 GCA_043722905.1 Chryseolinea sp. | reverse complement strand
ACGATTAGGGTAGAGTCCAACCCTGGTAAAGGCTCTTCTTTTTTAATTACTGTACCGGTTGCCTGAGCCGGAATTGTGTAAAAGATCGTATGCCCAGCGCCAGCACAAGAGGTATTAAAGAATAATTCAGCTTCTGAGGAAGAAAGGGCCAGCTGATCAGCAATAAGGCGCAAAGAATAACAACCAATAAAAAATACTTTTCAAGCCATCCTGGCTTTCTTGTAAACGCGATCACGGCAACGAGATGTGTTGGTAGGGCCCATATTAGATTAAAGTTTTTTGCTGCCGCCTGATGGCTGGTGGCAACCCATAAAAGCAGAAGGCAGATTCCCAAAAATCCGACTGACCCAAAAAATATACTGTCAAATAAAAGAGAAAGTCTTTTCCTTTTTAAATCGCGGTAACTGATGTATGAAGTGATCAGTAAGAAAATTGAAAACACAACCAGCGGATGAAAAAGTTTTGTGGGCGAATCTTCAGGGAGCGATGCATAGATAACTTTTGTTTGATTCACTAAAGGTTGCGGACTATTCCCCTGAATAATTGTAGCGTGATTAAAACCCGACTCAACGTAATCAGGGAGGAACATATATTCATAAGGTGTTGCCTTCTTATCAGTGGGTAGCCCCAATCCAACGTCAATCCCCAGATCCCCCCACGGCTGTTCCATGAGATAAAAATCAGTTAGTTCCCGAATCGTGTAATCGGTAGTAATGTAAGAACCATCGAACTTCACGGAATCTCCGAACACGGTTAACATTACTTCCGGAATTTTCGTAGCGCAGTTATCATAAAAATAGTCGTATAGATATTCCCGGTTCTCAGGCCGGGCATTCCATTGAAGAAAATCAAAAAGCTTTTGTTTTTGATCTGGTCGAAGGTTCAGGATTTGCTCATGGATAAACCGGTTGTAGTAGATGTAAGTATACTCGAACATCTTGTAGTCCATTATTCCCAGCTTGTAGTAGTTATGGCCACGTGCAAAATTCAGATAAAAAATTGGGGGGTTAAAGTCAAACACACCATAATTATAGGCATCGTCAATTCCATTCACCGGATCATACACTCTGAATGCGCTATGCCCGAATGCAGTATAGACCTCCCCTTGCCACGGCCCCAGGGTCAGAACAGAAATTTCCGCCTGATCAGATAATTGGCTCTGAGCACTACAAATCGTGGAGAGAAATAAAAATATTGCTGTAATCTTTTGCATGTTATCTCAAATCTCCGAAATATAAACACCTTTACCATTTTACAAACTATCTTGCGCCTATGATTGGCGGAATACAAGATGGGATCAACCTGGCTTCAAAGCTTACCTGGCAACGTGTGGTGAACACTGCCCATATCCTCCGGACCTATCAGGTTTCTAAAATAAAAAAAGTCGCGCACATCCAGGGGTTGCCCGTAAGCATCTCTATTGAACCCACAACCTCTTGTAACCTGCGGTGCCCTGAATGCCCTAGTGGCCTCCGATCGTTCACCCGTTCAACGGGAATGCTAGATCCGATTCTTTATAAAAATGCCATCGATCAGTTGTCAGACACATTGACGTACCTTACGTTTTATTTTCAGGGCGAACCTTATTTAAATCCGCAGTTTTTGGAGATGGTCAATTACGCTTCTTCAAAAGGAATTTATACCGCCACGTCGACGAACGCACATTATCTGGACAATAAGACATCACGTGAAACGATTTCTTCTGGCCTTGACCGTTTAATCATATCTATTGACGGAACATCTCAGGATACCTATCAATCTTACCGCATAGGGGGCTCATTGAATAAAGTAATTGAGGGGACAAAAAATATCATTCAATGGAAAAAGGAACTGAAATCTAAAACACCGCATGTGGTTTTTCAGTTTCTGGTTGTCAAACCAAATGAGCATCAAATTCCAGAAGTGAAGAAGCTCGCGAAAGAATTAGGGGTCGATCAGGTTGCTTTTAAAACAGCACAAATTTATAATTATCAAAACGGTTCACCTCTGATTCCTGATCTGGATTTGTATTCCCGATATCGCAAGCAGCCTGATGGTTCCTATAAAATAAAAAATAAATTGGATGACCATTGCTGGAAGATGTGGCATAGTTGCGTCATTACCTGGGACGGAAAAGTAGTGCCCTGTTGCTTTGACAAAGATGCTCACTTTGTGTTAGGCGATCTCAAGAAAAACTCCTTTGTTGAAATATGGAATGGAGAAGCATACCAAAGGTTCAGACAAAGTTTGTTGGAGTCAAGAAATAAACTAGAGATGTGCCGGAATTGCACTGAAGGGAGCCCCGTTTTCGCGTAGCTCAGGATTTGATTTTGGATCCTTTTTCCTGTAGCTCTTTTTCGATTTTACTGAAATCTATTCCACACGATCCACAACCAGTACCACAACCGGATTTTGCCAGGAAGCTTTTGTAGATAAGATATCCCACGTATCCCAGGGCAGCCAGAAATAAAATCGCAATAATGAGTTGTTGCACCATTCTAATAAGTTACGGATTTTA
>JAYSOP010000543.1:0-2785 GCA_043722905.1 Chryseolinea sp. | reverse complement strand
TTTAAAGGCCCTATTCCGGCAATTCCTGCCTTTATTCCGATCAACCAGTACACACTCCAGCACGCTTATTTCAAGATTCTATTTTTGAAATTGATGGACGGTTGTCTTCCTATATGGATTTAACTTATTTTAACGATCTGAAAATCGGGAAGCAACCATGCTTCCATTTATAACATGGCTAACATTAAAATTTAAATTATGAAATACTTTTTCCTCGCCGTTTGTTTTTGTCTCCTGATAGCACCGGCATATGCCCAAAAATCTAAAAAGCTTTTTAATGGCAAAGACCTGTCCGGATGGAAAATCCACGGCACCGAAAAATGGTATGTTGAGAAGGGAGAGTTGGTTTGTGAAAGTGGCCCCGATAAAGGTTATGGCTATCTTACCACGGACAAAAACTATAAAAATTTCGTACTGGACCTTGATTTTAAATTAGAAGCCAATGGAAACAGTGGTGTATTTATTCGCTCCACTGTTGAAGGCACAAAGGTCTCGGGATGGCAGGTAGAGGTGGCACCTCCTGGCCATGATACCGGTGGAATTTATGAATCTTATGGCCGTCAATGGCTTATTAAGCCGAGTGCCGAAGACCAAAAAATTCTCAGTGCCGATGGCTGGAATCATATGCGCATCGAAGCCAATGGTGATGATGTCACCTCCTGGTTAAATGGCAAACAAATGGTTCACATCAAGGATGCAAAAATAGGTGCCGGCCAGGGTTCAATTGCCCTTCAGATCCACGACGGCGGCGGAATTAAAGTGCGCTGGAAAGATATTCAAGTGAAAGAACTGAAATAATAGGAACCCCTTAAGGGTGTTGGACGCATAGCGGCTCCGATGAGGTCGCGTCGCTTTGATCGTATTTAGTCGTCAAGCTTAACAACTTCCTTGAGGATCCTCCAATTTTCATCTGCTTCGACCGGAATATCTGAAATATGTCCGTGATAGACTTCGTAAGCCCATTGCGCCATTTTATTTTTGGGTTGTTTCTCGAGCCAGTCTTTCAACAACTTTTCGCCTTCGTTCTCCCGGTTGGATTGTTTTAATGCCAGCGCTGTAAGCAGGTCATTAATAGTGTGACGTTCGGTGGTCGGATCATGGGCTACTTCGGTCAATTTGTTTTGCGCTTTGTCCTTATCTCTTGTTTTCCGGAAAATGATGGCCTCTATATAATTTTCAAGGCGCGAATCGATATCTTCTTCGTAGGGTTTACCAGCGCCGAGATTTGCCGGCCAAAGTGTTGCCTTGCTGACCGAAGCTAATGCAGCCTTATAATTTCGCCCCCGTGTTTGGGATATCGCCTGCATCAACCAACTTTCATGATACAATTGACGGCCATCAGTAGCTCCCTCGTAAGGCAGTATGTTTGTCCGGCTCAGGAGATCTGTTGTTGACTGGTATTGTTTGTTCAGTAAAAGCGTTTTGGCCAGCAGCATATTCAGCCGGAAATCTTTGGGAAAATGTTTGTGATATTCCGTGGCTGTTGCAAGGGCTTTTTGGTAATCCTGTTTTTTTGTATAATGATCCGTAAGTAATTTGCCATATCGCCATTGGTTCGGGTCAAGGCTTGCCGCTTGCTTAAGATCAGCGGAATAATTGTCATTTTGATTAAGCTCCGCGCGGGCAGCATAGAAGGGGGGAAAGTCGGGTTCGCCACATTGGGAAAACAGCCCTTTTGCCCGGACTGAATCATTGCGGCTCCAATAGATCAACGCGAGATAATACTTTGGTTTCCAGTTTTGCGTTTGGGTGACGACCCAGCTCAATACTTCGGCAGAAGTTGATCTGAAAGGGAAAATTAATTGAGGGGAAAGACTGTTTGCTTTTTCAATATACGCGGTTGCCTGCCCATTCTGATTTTTATGATGTAGATATGCCATCCAGTAAAACACTTCCGGGTTTTCTGGTGCCAGAGATAATATTTCAATGCTTTCCTTTGGTTGCCCTACAGACAGATACCAGTCTGCGAGTTGTAAATACGTTTCATGGGGCATTTCATTCCGGATGTTTTCCGTAAATTCTGCTTTACGCGACTCTGAAGTTTCCAGCCGGTATTTTTCGTACCGGATAAAGTGATTTAAAGGCGTCAGTTCTTTTAATTTATCCAACGCCGCTAACGCTTTTTCCTTTTCGTTGTTGATCCGATGGATCAAGGCGAGCAGCTGATAAGCATCGGAGTTTCCGTTATTCATCTCAATGCTTTTATTGGCATAATGGACCGCCATGGAATAGTCTTGTTCGCCAGTATACAGCTTACTGAGTTCAGTATAGGCTGCTCCGCGAAAGGAACCGGAAATACTGGCGATATCAAAGCCGTCTTTGGCATCTGTGATGTTTCCGGATTTCGCATTAGCCAAACCATAATAGAAGTTGGCCGCCGGGTCATAGGTGTCGATGCTCAGTGCATGGGTTGCCAACGCAAGGGATTTTTCATAATCCATGTTCCTGTAGGCAACCATGGACAGATCCGTAAGTGCCGGAAGATAGTTCGGGTCCTTTTCAAGTGCGGCTTTTAGTTTTTCTTCAGCCTGGGGGTAATACCGTTGCTGAATAAATTCCTTTCCCTGTATATATAATCCCGAAACAGAATTCCAGTCAAAGTTTTCCGGAGATTTTACGGGGCGACGCAACAACCCGTCGTTTGGGTCGGTTTTATATTGCATGATAGTGCCTCCCAGGGTAACCGTGATTTTGTTGAAATCTCCCTGAAAGGCGATCGAATCGGCAAAACTATTTAATGTTTTCAGATTTACATTTTTTGTGTAAATCAATTTTTCTCCTTCAA
>JAYSOP010000542.1:0-1882 GCA_043722905.1 Chryseolinea sp. | reverse complement strand
CTTCCGCCTCATCCCCTGCAGACCGTTCAATCATTTTAATCTTTCGGTGTTTTGTTTTTGGCTTCTCCCTTTTACCAGAAAGCTGGGTCACTAAAAAATATGTGAGTGCCAAGGCACCCCCTACTACCAGCGCGCCAGTAATAATTTTTTCAGTTTGTTCTGAAATCAACTTTACCTCTTCCTCTAACACCTCACGATGATGGGCTGACCTTTGCAGCAACTGTCCTTTCTCCGGATCGTCAGTTTCCATATTCATATATTTTATTTTTTCTTTCTAAACATTATTGCAAACCTTCTTTCCACCTTCGGAATTACTTTTTTACGAGACAAAAAGAGGATTATACCAACCAGCAAATAAAATCCACCCACAATGGAAAATCCGGCAAACCCACCCAATCTTGAACTGATTAATAAAGCACCCGCTATACTAAGAAATACTATAAACAGGGCTATCAAAAAGACCATAACGAAATAAAAAACGGCCTGTGAGAGGTTCCTAGCAAGGTCCTCTTTTACTTCAATTTTAAATAATTCCACGCGGGTTTCCAGGTAGCCCGTTAAATTACCCAGGAGGGTATCCACCTTGAAAAATTTCGTTAAAGATTCCTTGAGCATATTTCCTGTCTCCCAGCGCAATATAGAAAGAAGATTTTAACCCCGGAAAGGCAATTGAATGCGAAGCTTACTTAGGTGCAAGAATTTTTTTTTCAGGTTTTGCTTTTGGATAACATGACATCTTAGGTCTTGTTTAACGGCCTACCTCTGATGGAAATAAATCAGCGAAAAAGGGATAATAAAGAAAGTAAAAAGTAAGAATATAAATCCCGCAATCCGGTATTTCATGGTTAGACGACAAGGGCCTCTGCCAGTTCAATGGGCAATTTTCGCATGGCGGGTATGGGGAAAAAAAACATGACTCCCGTGGCATTAAATAAAAAATGAGCGATCCCAATGCTGATGGCGCTCGCGGTATTCGGTTGTATGGCTGCAGCAATGAACGCGGTAATAGTGGTTCCAATGTTGGCCCCCATAATAAAAGGAGCCGCCTGTTTCAGGTTGACAATCTTTTTAGCAACAATGGGAACGACCAGCGAAGTGGTAATGGTGCTGGAACGAATGGCTGCAGTAGTTAAAAGCCCCCAGGTAAATGACTTCAATTGATTTTTAAAAAAGAATCTGCTAAAAGTTTCAGGTGACCTCGCTTTCAATAGACCCGTAATCTGACGCCTGAAAAATAAGATGGAAATAAACAAGAGAGCGAATGAACTGATCAAAAGAATTCCACCAGAGATATTCCCGGTGAGAAAGTCAATAAGAGGACTGAAACCCGACCAGGGTTCTTTAACGTTATACACCACCTCCCCTGTTGATGTATTAAAAAAACGGCTGGCCACCCACAATAAATCAACAGAAAAAAGGAAGAGTAACAGTGCACTGAAAATGAACAGGATGATTTTAAACGAATTCCACACAAGCGGTTTTTGGTTCGTCAATTTTTGCGTGGTGTTCAATCTTTGTAAGCCAGTTAACTAATTATTCCAACTCTTTTATAGCCATCCATGCCATCAGTCCGGGTCCTAGTCTCAACGCCTCTTCATCAATATTAAATGTCGGCGTGTGTACATAAGATGTTATGCCTTTGGCGGGATTGCTGGTGCCGAGCCGGTAAAAGGAGGCGGGAATTACCTGAGAATAATAAGCGAAATCTTCTGCCGCGAGTGTGATATCAATATCAACAACATTTTCCATACCTACATATGCCTGGGCCGCTTTCCGGATTCGACGGGTCAACTCAGGGTTATTTTCAAGATAAGGATATCCTTTTGAAATATCCACTTCACACTTACCGCCCATTCCTTCAGCAATACCTTCCGCCATTTTC
>JAYSOP010000541.1:0-6021 GCA_043722905.1 Chryseolinea sp. | reverse complement strand
CGGCCCTGACGAACAACACTTTCAGAATAAGCATTGGCAATACCTTCCTGCGCCAAAAGAAAATTAATCGTGAGCTCAGTGGCTATTAACAATTCTACACCGGATGCCTTAGGGTCATTCTGAAAAACCGTTTGATCAAAAAAAACCTGACCATTATCGATGGTCTCGACAATCTCCTTACCAGGAAAATATTTTTGCAGATGCTGATTTAGCGAAGCTTTCATATTGCCCGTGTTAAAATATCCTGCAGGAATGCGGTTGTCAATTAAATATTGCGCCACGTCCGCCACCCCATGATCAGCGGTCAGAAAAACGGAGTAATTTCCCGCCCCTACTCTCTGATCTAACGTTTTTAAAATATCTTCAATGTTTTTATCCAACCTGAGATACATGTCCTGTATCTCAATGGCATTGGGACCCACACCATGCCCCAGAACATCTGTGGCCGAATAAGATATCGCTAAAAAATCCGGAACTTCATCAGCACCCAGGTTTTCACCCGAAATCGCTGCCTTGGCCATGTCGGTGAGATAATCATTTGAAAAGGGAGTGGAATTCAACAGATCAAAATCGTCTGTTTTCCGGAGTGCTTTTAATACGTAAGGAAAAACCGGTTTGTCTTTCCCCGACAATCTGGATTCATAAGGGGAATCGTCCTGGCCACTTTCCACATATTGGTTGATAGGAAGCAGGGTGTTCCATTCCCTTGATAAATACTTTTCGGCGAGATTCTGCTTATTAAATTTTTCAACCCAATCCGGCAATTTAGTTTTGTAGTAGGTACTTGTGATAAACCAGCCGGTCTTGCTGTCGAACCAGTAAGCGCCGTCAGGCGTATGGCCGGCGGGGAGTACGGCGGCCCTGTCTTTAATTGAAACGCTGATTACTCTGGCCCTTTTTTGGGTGAATAATTCCAACTCATCGGTGATGGTGGAAGAGATCATTCGCCACGGAGAAACATTTCCATTGCCTTCAGCCACCCCGACCACCTTCTGCTTTGGGTCGTTAACACAATTCACTTCGCGTTGAAGGTTCTTGTCATACCATTCATTACCAACAATTCCATGGATTGAAGGGGTGGTGCCGGTATACACCGATGCATGGCCAGGACCTGTAACCGTGGGGGCATAATTGTAGTGACCATTTTTTAACATGAAGCCTTCGTTGATAAGCCTTTTAAATCCAGCATTACCAAGCTTTGATTGAAAGCGATACAAGTATTCCTGACGCATCTGATCTACCATAATCCCGACAAAAAGCTTTGGCGGTTGCTCCGCGTTTTTGGCCTGGCCTGAAACCTCGTCGTTTAAAAAAATGCCTATGATTATAATGATGATGTTTCTCATAAAAAATGATTAATAGTAATATAGTGATAAGCGTGTTTTAAAATTTTAATACTGGGTTAAACGGTGTTTTAATTATCTGAGCAATATATTTTATCATAGTCAGCTTCATCTTCATAGATCTCCTTTCGCAGCATTTGACCCGAGTGATCATAATAGATAACAATAAAAAGAGACGCTTCTGCAATATGCTTTTCGGTAAAATACAAAGGAAGCTCCTCAGAGCCGAGATTAATGATATCCGAGAATGAAGCCGGAATAATTACGTTTCTTTCGTTACTGATCACGCCATAGACATTATCTTTTTGAATAATGGCGACCTTTTCATCAGGTGAATTTTTAATCATGGAAACATGATGAAGATTTCCTTCGATAATTTTTTGAGAAGCGATATTGTAAAAATTCCACAATGGGCCTTTTTTAACCAATGCTACGGAATCGTCCCAATACTTAATTTCATCAAATTCAAAGTGGCTTAAGGGTTTGTTCTCCCATCCCAAAAAGCCATAAAACCCATCTTTATGGATCACTAAAAACTGGTCGGTGTACGGGGTGAGATTCCTGTCATACTGGGGTTTGATAAATTTTTCCTGATCAATTTGATAACTTCCAAAACGTCGCGCTTTCAGCAGAGAAACTACTCTGTCTTTAACACTTCCTATAGCGTCAAATTCCGGGGCCAATAGTACTTTCCCTACCGCATTGATCAGTCCCTTTTTATCTTTCCTGGTGAAGACAAATATCTCTTCTCCCGCGTATTCGATGGCGTCAAAAGTTGCAGAAAAAAGTTTTTTTCCTTTGATATCATAAATTGATTTCATTTGGTCACTTCCCTCAATCAAAAGAAAGGAAGTAGAATCCTTGCCCGGAATAAAAGTGATATTACCTGGCTGAATGAGTAATCTTCTAATATTAGAAGCAAAGTGTACATATACCGTATCTGTAAGAAGGCCCGTAACAAAAGGTCCTTCTGCTTTTATTGTGTCATAGGCAATACTTTCAATCTCCTGTAAGTGAGGTTCGAATAAAAACCACGATTGGCGTTTCTTTACTGCTACCCAGGGGCCAAAGATATTCACTTGTTCAAAAGTGGACGCCTCCTGGCCTGCCCAGTTATACAAATTAACTCCATTGGGAACCTCAGCGGTGGCTCCGAAAAAAGTTTGTTTTAAAATGTGTTTATCATACCGCATGACGGGTTGAAGTGACTGATTCAACACCCCCTCAAATTCGCCGCTTTTCACCCAAATCAGGTCATATGGCCAGTTCATTACGTCGTCGAACGGTTCGGAAATCATAAGGCCACCTCCCTCGGCAATGGTTGCCAGTTGCTTTTTGGTAGCGATATAATATTTATTGTTTCTTTTAAAAATGACGATGTCCTGGAAGGCGGTAATATCCTCCCAGGCCTGAGCATCAAGCTGCCTCCCGGTAAGCGTAAATAATCGCCACAAATTATTCTTTTGAATGGCAAGGTAACGTTTGCTTAAAACCCTGGCTTCCTGAACACTGTCGGCAAAAACAAAGCCGGCTTTATGGATGATCTTAACATGACCACCGGTTTTGATTTTTAGAAACCCGATACCAAGCTCGGCGACCTCGTCTACCTTTCCCTGGTAAACCAGGCTTCCATTCTGAGCAATGAGTTTATCGTCCAGGATCAAAATGTCATCTGTGATATTGCCACACAAATAATCAGGATGAATATTTTTAAATTCAGGAGCAATGATCAACTTTCCACCTTCATTCATGAACCCGTACAAACCATTTTTTAACACAGGCACCAGGTAGAGACTTCGCGTCGTCTCAATATACCTGAGTGAATCATTCAGAAATTGACTCGGCCACCGGGGGTTCTCCTCCTCCGATAAGATATGAAATACCAACTGCCCTGCCTTCTTCACAAGGTCACTTGATGGGTAAAGCTCCATGAACTTCAGAAAACTCTCAACGCTTCCATCGGCAGTCGATAGTTCAAAGATATGGCGGAAGGTCACTCTGCGATAGGGTGTTTCGGGATGTGCTTTAAGAAATTTTACAAAACTGCTCAGTCGACCATCGCTGGTCTCCGACTGGTATAAAAGCAGGTCGTACTGAGCACGTGCTTCTGATGACCGGGTGGCGCCTGGATATCGGTGCAAATAACTTAGAAAAGCATCCGGAGTATTCATCATTAAGGCTTCCTGATACGCGACTTCATCACGCAATGCTGTGGCAAGCTCTCGTTGGGCAGCGGTTGTATAACGACTTAAAAATAGAAGGTAGGCAGCCTCGGTATTCGCACTCCTTGCCACCTCGAAACCAGCGCTGTCTATTTTTTCTCTTATACGGATCAGACGGAGGCTATCCAATGCCGTTCTCTTAAATCGTTCCCTTACACGTTCGGGAGTAATCTGGTAGTCCTTCATTCCCGTAATCGCATAATGATATGCTGAGTCAAGATTGAAGTCAGGGTTGCCGTGATTAAAATAATAAGAAGAAAGCAGGTAGCGAATAGGTGCATTGACCGTGTCTTTTCGAAGCGCTTTTCGAAGTTTGATCTCTGCTTTTTCCCACCGGTGTTTCGTCATGCTTTTTACAGCAGATCTTTCGGCCGAGGTATTTAACTGGGCAAAACTCACCCCACAGTGTAAAATCAATAGAAACCCTGTCGTAAACTTGAAAATCACTATACTAGTTTTGCCCAAGCACAAAAGTACAAACTTAATTGAACCCGCCTTTATTTGTTTTACCGCTTTGCAAAGTGCAAATTTACCGCCGATACCATCCTTGTGTGAACTATTGCTTACAAGGATATTTTTTGTAAATTTTCAGTTGTAAAAACCGTTTCATGGCCAAGTTAAAGAATATCATAAAACAGCTCTCTGAAAAAGACTTCACCGCGATTTATAATTCCCTCATCGAAAGTAACGCAGAAAAATCAGCGTACCTCCTGAAAGCGCTTCGGGAGCGTTCTCTATCAGATAATAAGATCATGACAGAATTGGATGTCAACGCAAATGCTTATTATACTTTGCGCTCACGCTTAAATCTGAAGATTGAAGAATATCTTATGGAGCAGCTCGAGAGCCCCCGGACGGATGTTCTTCGAAAAGTCGCCAATATAAATGAAGTTCTTTTCACAAAGAAAAAAGCTATTTCCGTCGCCACTCTAAAGAAGCTTGAAAAAGAACTGCTCGACTATGACCTGGCCAATGAACTTACAGTCATTTACAAGTCATTAAAACGATTGAATATTAATTCTCCGGATTTATTTACGTATTCGCAGCTTTATAACCGGCACGTAGCCTACATGCTGGCAGTGGATAAATCTGAAGATCTCCTGGCCGATTATTTCAAGAAGTTTGGGGATTACCTCCTTAATGGTGGAGAGACAGAAAAGTTAGGTCTGAACCTGGTGATGAAGGAGATGCAAAATGTTGCTAAATTATATGAATCGCATCGCTTGTATGTCTATCAGAGCTGCATGTATGTCTTCCACAGGTTGTTTGTAGAAGTGGATGATAATATGCAGCAGGATGGCGAGTCCATTGAAGATATTTTCGATAAAGTACAAAAGATCTTTGAAAGCTATCATTTGGATGCCATCTATTATCACCTCAACCTGGTTTTCGAATTTCTGAAGCTGGAGTACTACAACCATTACAAGGTTTACCGGCAGGCAGAAAAATATTTTGAGGAAGTGAATGATGCCTGCGCTAACCTGATGGTGAATTATTCAACCTATACATTTCCGGCACAATTCCTCATTTCAAAAATTGAACGCCATTTACGCAATGGCACGGAGGCCGAATTGTACGGGGAAAATGAAACTGTTTTCGAGGACTTTGAAGTTGATTCTTTGGATGCTCCTAAACATATCATCTATGTACTGTACCGCGCCCTTGGCTGTTATTATATCGATAAATTTGACGAAGCCGCTAAACTTATTAACAACTTGTTAAATGAAGTGAGCTTAAAAAAATACCCTTTTGCTCAGCTTGAAATAAAGTCTTTGCTTGCGCTACAATACGTTCTGCTCAAAGACTATGAACTCTTTAACCAGCTTTCTAACAGTATCCAAAGGCAAATAAGATTATTTGGAAAAGATAGCTGTGAGAATATTATGCTTTTTCTGAAAATCCTTAAGATTGCTACCAGTGAGGCAAAGAAAGAAAAAGCAAAAAAGATCAACGGCTTACTTCCGCGGCTGAATGCCACCACCGTGGGTTATTTTGCGCCTACTAAACTGATTAAACTTGACGAAAAATTCGTGAGGTTGCTAACAGAAATTTAGGGGAGCTGGTCGTTCATGATTAAGATCTTTGGGCTTGAACTGGTTTGATCAAAAGCAAGCTAGCCAGCAGTAGTATCGGTCTAAAAATTTTCCTAGGTCCGATAAATCACCAAAAGGTAAAATGCCACGCTAAATTTCAAGCTTAATTATGCTGTCATGCGACAACGGTTTGTTTAGATAGAGTTTAACGTTGTCATATTTTTTCGATCGGTTGAAATCCTGAGGATTGATAGAGGAAGTCAACATGACAATCTTACATTTTTTCTTGGCAACATTGGTGAGCTTTTCAAATTCATCAAGAAATTGAAATCCGTCCATCAGGGGCATATCGATGTCAAGGAAAATCACATCCGGCAAAACCTGATTGGCCACATCCAATTTTTCCATATTTTTCAGAAATTC
>JAYSOP010000540.1:0-4212 GCA_043722905.1 Chryseolinea sp. | reverse complement strand
GTCGCAAAACATGAGGACTGCGTTTTTCCAGGGTTGTATATCGCGTAAGGTGATCCTTGACTGTTCTGTAAATCATCATGGGGTAGCAGGATTCACCGGTAGCCGTAACGAAAAAATTTCCATGATCCTTCATGTGAACATCCCGGCTTCGGAAGATCCTATACTTTTCTATCAGGGATACGAGACTGGATGTGAATGGGATTACCCTTTCTTTGTTTCTTTTCCCTAAAACTTTGATGGTTCTATTCAGCAGGTCGATGGATTTTTCCTGCAAAAAGATGAGCTCCGAAAGGCGTATACCCGTTCCATAAAAAAGCTCCAGTATCAACTTGTCCCGGCAACCCTCAAAAGTTTCTGGAAATGTTTGATTGTCAAGTAAATTTACCATGTCTCCTTCTTTTACAAAGCCAGGTAGTTTCTTTTTACTCTTGAGCACTTTTATTTTAATCATCGGGTCTTTGGTGATTACCTCCTGACGTAACAAAAATTTATAAAAGCTTCGCAGGCAGGCAATCTTCCGGTTAACTGAGGGGGCCTGCATTCCGGATTCTACCAATTGCACAATCCAGGAACGCACCATGCCGTAGTCTGCGGAGGCCACTTCAGCGTTAACGGATTTTGTTTGAAGGAATTGGTGAAATTGATTCAAATCGTTTTGGTAAGCCAATACGGTGTTGGGACTTGCCCTTTTTTCGTATTGAAGATGCTTCAAAAAAGAATCCATCATGCCTTGCCACTTACAAAAAATCGATCATACAAGGTAAAAAATAATCCCCTAAAGATGAGCCTCAAGGGGATTAAATTTAAAACAGTATGTAAAATCCTCATGCAATGGGTTGCCTAAGGATGCATAAACCAAAACGAGGAATCTAGCTGTTTTCCAACAGCCTTTGTTGCTCTCGGTAAGCGGCTTTAATGATCTCGGTTCTGCGTCTGACGGACGGTTTTTCAAAAGCGGTGCGGGCACGCAACTCTTTTAATACGCCAGTCTTTTCGAACTTTTTCTTGAAGCGCTTTAATGCCTTGTCAATCGATTCGTTTTCTTTAATACTAACAATGATCATAGTTCTTAATTAGGGCTGCAAATATAACGAAAGGGCTTAATGATGCAAAATTATTTCAAAATAGCTCTGGAAATAACCAATTTTTGAATTTCTGAGGTTCCCTCTCCTATGGTGCAAAGCTTTGCGTCTCTGTAATATTTTTCAGCCGGAAAATCTTTGGTATAGCCATAACCACCAAATATCTGCACGCCTTCGTTGGCAACTTCTACGGCAATCTCAGAAGCGTAAAGTTTGGCCATGGCTGATTCTTTATTCACATCGAATCCCTTATTTTTCAAATCACCAGCCCGATAAGTCAGAAGTTTGGCTGCTTCGATTTTCGTGGCCATATCAGCAAGCTTAAACGCGATTCCCTGAAATTTGGAGATTGGCTGATTAAATTGATGGCGTTCCTTTGAATAGCGCAAGGCTGCTTCAAAAGCACCCATGGCAATTCCAAGGCTCAACGAGGCTATTGAAATTCTTCCACCGTCCAATACTTTCATCGCTTGAATAAATCCTTCTCCTTCCGCACCCAGCATTTGAGATTTGTGAATCCTGCAATCTGAAAAAATTAATTCTGCCGTTTCAGACGCGCGCATTCCCATTTTGTTTTCCTTTTTTCCGGAGGTAAAACCTGGGGTGCCCTTTTCAATAACGAAGGCGGACATACCATGGGAATCCCCTACTGATCCTGTCCTTACGATGACAACGGAAACATGCCCCGATTTGCCGTGGGTAATAAAATTTTTAGCTCCGTTAATGACATAGTGATTACCATCCTTTACAGCGACTGTACGCATATTGCCCGCGTCAGATCCTGTGTTCGGTTCGGTAAGGCCCCATGCTCCGATCCATTGCCCGCTGGCCAGCTTAGGCAGAAAATGACGTTTTTGCTCGTCATTGCCAAAGGTGAGAATATGGTTGGTACAAAGTGAATTGTGGGCGGCCATGGATAGCCCGATGGAACCGTCAATTTTTGACAATTCTGCTATGGCGGTAATGTATTCAAGGTACCCAAAGCCAGCACCGCCGTATTCCTGGGGAACTAAAACACCCATTAACCCGAGGTCTCCCAACTGATGAAAGAGGTGTAAGGGGAATTCCTGGGTCTCATCCCACTCCATCATTTTAGGTTTGATATGCCTTGAGCCGAATTCTCGTACCATTTCGGCAATCATTTTTTGATTTTCGGTTTCTTCAAAGTTTACCTCAGGTAAATTTTCCGCAATTTCACTCATTTTTATTTATCATTAGGGGAATAAATGTAACCAATAAGACTGTGCCCGCCAAACGAATGTTTGTACGGTAAATAATTGCTGGTACAATTTTTTTGGCGGGTAAATATATAAACACCTAACAAATTGCACCTTTGCAAAAATTTAACGCCTGAAATACATAAACTAAAAACATGAAAATTGCTGTTGTTGGAACTGGTTACGTTGGTCTGGTAACCGGTACTTGTTTTGCCGAAACCGGAAATACGGTTACGTGTATTGATATCGACCGGGAAAAAATAAACAAATTACAAAACGGAAAAATCACTATTTACGAACCGGGCCTGGAGCAACTATTTGAAAGGAACATCAAGCAGGATCGCTTGATGTTTACCAATAATCTGGCTGAAGGCATTAAAGAGGCTGACGTCATATTCCTGGCACTGCCTACTCCTCCCGGAGAAGACGGATCAGCCGATCTTAAATACATTCTTAAGGTTGCGGACGACCTTGGTCCGTTATTATCAGATTACACAGTCATAGTAGATAAAAGTACGGTTCCCGTCGGAACAGCAGACAAAGTACGGGCGAGAATTCAAAAACATGCTAAAGTTGAATTTGACGTGGTCTCAAATCCCGAATTCCTGCGGGAAGGAGTGGCTGTAGAAGATTTCATGAAACCTGAAAGGGTGGTCATAGGCACCAGTTCCCCACGGGCAAGAAAGCTGATGGAAAGTTTATATTCTCCCTATGTGCGGCAAGGTAATCCCCTTGTTTTTATGGACGAGCGATCTGCTGAACTCACTAAGTATGCAGCCAATTCTTTTCTCGCCACCAAGATAAGTTTCATGAATGAAGTCGCCAATCTGTGTGAACTTCTCGGTGCCGATGTTGATGCAGTAAGAAAGGGTATCGGCACGGATAGCCGTATCGGAAAAAGATTTTTATTCCCCGGTATTGGCTACGGTGGAAGTTGTTTCCCCAAGGATGTACAGGCATTAGCCAAATCTGCCTCTGATGCTAAATATGAATTCAGAATTCTGAAAGCGGTAATGGATGTCAATACTTTTCAGAAAACAAAATTGCTATCGCGCATCCGGGAATATTTTAAAGGAAATCTGAAGGGAAAAACAATTGCGTTCTGGGGGCTCGCATTCAAACCTCACACCGATGATATCCGCGAAGCACCCGCATTGCACAATATTGAGGAACTATTGAAAGATGGCGCGATTATCCGTGCACATGATCCGGAAGCCATGGATAATGTAAAGAAAATCTTTGGCGACAAAATAAAATATTTTGAAAACCCGTATGACGCAGCGGAAGGTGCTGATGCCATTTTTATCGCGACCGAATGGCCTGAGTTCAGAACTCCTGACTTTGATAAACTCTCCGCTACCATTAAAGGCAAGGTAATTTTTGACGGTAGAAATGTGTATGAATTGGATATCATGAAGGAACAGGGCTACCAATATTTCAGCATCGGCAGGGAGGTGGTTCATGGCTAAGGAGCGGGTCTTGATTACCGGAGGGGCTGGGTTTCTCGGATCTCATCTTTGCGAAAGGTTCCTGAAAGAAGGGTTTCATGTCATTGCGATGGACAACCTGATTACAGGAGATCTCAAAAATATTGAACACCTTTTTAAAAGTGGAGATTTTGAATTCTACCATCACGATGTGTCATCTTTTGTGTACGTTCCGGGAGAGCTGAAGTATATTTTACATTTTGCATCTCCAGCGAGCCCAATTGACTATTTAAAAATTCCGATCCAGACACTAAAGGTCGGATCGCTGGGTACTCATCATTTGCTGGGATTAGCGCGGGCAAAAAAAGCGCGTATTCTGGTGGCATCGACCTCCGAGGTATATGGTGATCCGCTGGTCCATCCGCAGACAGAAGAATACTATGGAAATGTGAATCCAATTGGTCCAAGGGGTGTGTATGACGAGGC
>JAYSOP010000539.1:0-3859 GCA_043722905.1 Chryseolinea sp. | reverse complement strand
TTTGCTTACCAGATCGGCATCACAGAAGGTAGCTGGAATTACTGCATAAACTTTAATAATGGTGGTTGCAGTTAATGCGGAACTGGTGATCGTTAAATTTCCTCCTGTTCCGGAAAAAAAACCGCTGAGTGCTGCACTGGTGGCATCGTCCTGCAATTGATAATAAACACCCGTTTCCGACAAGGCGATGGTTACTCCCACAGTACTTCCTGAACAAATGCTTGCAGTCGACGGTGTTACGGTCAAAGCCGGATTCATCCCGACGCTCACCATTCTAACATCTACACAATTTGGAATAAAGCCTCTGTATTCATTTGTTGCCGTCCATGATGCATTATTTCTTGATGGGTCAACCGTCGCTAGGGATCCATTATTATTTTCTATGCCCTGAGTACCTGCATTTACGGAAAGATTAATATTCGTTGTGTGAATCTCAATGTAGTTAGTTGTTTCGTGGAGCTGAAGCTGGGCATTAACAGAACCAGTCGACCCCACTCTCTGTATATTTGTATAATTAAGTATAAATTTTCTGTAGGGTGATACTCCAGAGGTAAAATAGGTAATGGAACCTCCGAGTCCGGGGTCTAAATCATCCCACGCAACTGCAATTAGGTCGTCAGGATTTGTCCCATTAGGTAAAACCTGATTGGTACCGGTAGTAACGTTAAAGCTGAAACTTACAACACCATTGGAACCAACTCTTACCGTTGTATAATTATTTCCAAAAAAGGAAAACGTAAAGCCTAGAGGGATACCCGTCGCTTGAGCTTCATCAGCTAAAACCAATGATGTTCCTGCCCCTGCTACTGGCGCGAACGTTCCTGTGGTACTAATGGTATACGAAGTTGGATTTCCATTCGTGGTAACGATCTGATGCGTTCCCGGTCCGGCAACAGAGGGATTAAAAGTAGTTCCTGTAACACCGGGCCCATAATAATTCGTGCCCCCTGTTAAGGTGAAAGCACCATCATCAACACAGTAAGTGGAATTAAGGTTAGTGAAACTGCATTGGCCAAAAGAAGTATTGAGCACCAGAAGGAAGGAGCAAAAAAACGAACTCAGGTAAAGGATTAACCGATACAATCTTCTCATTTGACAAATTAGCAGCCAACCATAGGCTATATGGTCTTTTTATCGATTAGGTAACCTTGCAACGTACTTGTTTTGTCCCCGCTATTTTAATAGTTGGCCTTGCGGATTCATCTTAATAAGGGCCATTTTATATTGATTATCGGCCAAACCCATCGTACCCAGTATTAAAATTTTTCCATCTGGCAATTCTGCTACTGCAGCACCGGAATCGTCTTCAGATTCAGACCCGAAGGTAGATGACCAGACCACCGTGCGGCTTTGGTCAATTTTGGTTAACCAGATATTCCTGGCACCTGTGCTTCTCACCTCGTCACCAAGCAAAATGAAACCTACCGTCCCTCTCAGGGAACTCGTTGCCGAAACACCTCTGATATCCCGGCTTAATCTTAACGGGCCGAAAAAAGTTGGATCGTTCTCTCCAAAGACCAGATTTTCTCTCATTCTGGCTATAAAAATATCAGAAACACCAAAATTGTCCCTTGACGATCCGATGATAATAAAACCATCTCCCAACGCAGGGGATACTGGCTCAACGAAATAAATTTCCACATCTTTATTATCCTCCCCCAGGGCGTTATCAGGGTAGAAAATATTACCCCCGGTACCTACATCAGTCCGCTTAAAATAAGTCAACCCCAACTTGTTATTGGGATTATTTCTGGATTCCGTATTTGAATATCCAAAAACATAAAATTCTCCAGGCTTTTGGATGGTCTTAACTGCGACATCCAATTTACCACCGAAGCCGGGTGAAACCGGTGACCATTCTCCTAAAGTCACTAACTCATCTAGATTCAAATCAAAACGACGGTTAAAAAAATCTCCAAGATCAGGATCCGGATTCCCAGAGTCTGCCCATGTTCCGGTGAGTTCGGTAGTTCCGGAAACAATAAATCCCCCATCATTCAGAGCCGTAACACTTTTACTATAATCATTGGCGATTTCTCCAAAAAAGACACTATCCAACATTATACCATCCGGAGAAATTTTAATTAGTTTGCCCTCCATCTGAGAGCCGATTGCAGTTTGATAATCTGCCAGAATGATAAAATTTCCATCGTTTGTGGATTCTATGTCCTTCGCCATAGAGATATCCGCGAAGAATTTTCTTTCCCAAATAATATCCCCTTCGGCATTCACTCTTGCCACGTAGATATCTGAAATGTCAGTTTGTGAATTACCTTCGGAATTTCCGAGCAGCAAAAATGAACCATCATTCAGGCTAATCATGTCCACACCTCTCTGATTTCCATCTCCGCCATAATATTTTACAAAATACTGAAGGTCGGGATCTTCAGTATTGCGTTGTGTATCACAAGAAAATAAACCTGAAAAAAGCGTAGTGATCACAATCAAGAAAACAGCAGCCCTGCGCATCATTTAGATTTTTTCATTTTCCGTAATACTCCCATTGTTCTGGCCTTTTTCAACTCTCTTGGTTTATAAAGCGGACGAAGAAAACCAAAAGAAATTGAAAGATTATCCAGTCTGAAATAATCATCCACATGCGTATAGGCACTCGGTGGTTCGAAAGATTTAACATATTTTTCTGATGTTTGATCAAATTTGTAATTTCCGTAGAGCCTGTTTGTCTTGGTAATATTTTTTAGTCCTACACTGTAACGCAATTCCGCAAAGACAAAGTCAAGCCCGATCTTATATTTCAATCCACCTCCAAAGATTAACGATTGATTGATTTTGTTGCGACTATCAACCAAATTCAAGTTAGGACTGCTGACAGGAAACTTTTCTTTCACTATTTTCTTTTCACCATTAATATCATCCTCGATCCTTGACGTCACTTTTTCAAGGGCTATAGAACCGCGATCACTCAGCATGCGTGCCAGCGAGTAACCAGCATATCCGTAGGGGCGGTATTTGCCGATATGATCAGCATAGCCTACATACAGCGGGAAATTTATCCAGGTTTGCCGGTCAATAAATTCCTTGGTGTCAAAATCAAAATGCTCAGAAAGTGATCTGTAGGCAGTATGGAGATAGTCCATGCCCAGTCTAAGGGTATAATGATCATGGTAACTATACTCTCCGGCAACCCCAATATGGTAGCCAGGCTTCAGGTTATAATGTTCATTGGCCTTTTGATTTACGTAGGTTGCGGCAACATCAATATCCCGGATAACCCTTACAGGGGATACATTCGACCCTGCGCTTACCATCCATGAGAAAATGGGTGTTGCGGTAAACCTTTTGCTCAGATAAACGATATCGATCACGTGCAATTGTTCATCCGGAATAAACTCAGGATTTGCCATTAAAATTTCAAGGAAGCTTCTTTGGGCTCCGATGGGATCGTCCAGCAACAAATACGTTTGCGTTAAGAGTAAAAATGCACGTTGTTTTTGTTCCCTTGAGAAATTTTTCAAACATTCATTAAGGATGGCGGGAATACTGTAAAAATGCCCGGCATTGAATTCATCCGTTGCGCGTGCAATGGTTTGTTCGCAATCCTCCTTCTGCGCCCAACCCAGGGTTGGTAGCAGCAGAGCAACCACTAAAATGATCCGGTACAATCTCACCATACTTAAAAATCATTGATCAACAATCCCACACAGGTTGGTTCATAAGGTATATCGGTTTGTACACCGACGTATTTTACCCATTCATCCTTTGACATATTTCTTTTTAACTGAGGACAAATTTTTTCAGCGAGCAAGGACGGATTTGTAGGCCATACTCTGATTTCAGACTCACTGCACGCAGCAATCAGATAGTCTGAATTCTTTGTGAAGGCAATGTCCCAAATAAA
>JAYSOP010000538.1:0-5626 GCA_043722905.1 Chryseolinea sp. | reverse complement strand
TATCGACTGGGAATTATCCCTGGAGCCGTCATTCACAAAAAGTATAGAGGTAGTTACCGGACAAACTTCAAGAAATTGGTTTAGTTCGTGATAGAGCCTTGGCAAGCTTTCCTCCTCATCAAATAAGGGCACCAGTATCGTTAAAGTTTTATCTGAATTCGGCATACCACAGTTTTGAAATCCTTGAGATTATAATACCTATTTTAGACTTCAGGTGAGCGGTATAGGCAAATTAGTATTGTTGGCAAGGGTTTTCTTTTTTGAATTACTCAACTCCCGCTGCAGCTTAAATAACCTACAGTGGTTATCCAGTGGTTATCGAATAGGAATCAAGTAAGCGCTCCGGATGCCCCAAAAACTGGTTTTCATTTTCTCCATGCCGATGGCGCCAAGTCCATACTGGTAATAAACAGAGGTCTCAATAATTTTTTTATTTTTCAGCTGATTACTAAATCCAAGAGAAAGATTAATCATTCCGGGATACACAGCTGACTTTAGAAAATCATGGTTTGTATTAATACGAGCCGAAGTTCCTTCAATGCTGTAATCATACTCAAAAACCTGCTTGGTAAATATGAGTGATGAGTAACCCAGCCCCGCCAATACGTGAGTTTTCATTGATACAGGATATCTGTATTTTAGATTCAGGGCAATCTCCAAAATCCAGGAATCAACATCCGCTGAAACCAAAGGACCAAATTCTGAACTGGAATTTGGCAGGGAAATGCCAGGCAACTCCATTTTATCTGTGATCTCATAGAACCGGTGAATATACTTCCCGCCAGTTTCCAAACTGAACGAGGGAGAGAGGATAAAGTCGGCCAATAGTCCAACGGCAACATCAATCCTCCCCGATCCTGCTTTATATTTTCCCATCGATGCTTCGATCGTGGGGCCCACCCGGATGCCAATGCCTGGGTGATAATGTATTTCAAGATCTCTCATTAAATTAACAGTCAATTGGCGTTCCTCAGAAGGTTGCTTGATCGGGGTCGTGCTGATTGTGTTAATACTTTGTTTATTCCTTCTGATCGGAACTACGGGGGTCTGATAAGACGATATAATAGGAAATGTCCAATGGTTGAATAGAATTCCAGATGCTTTTTCGATAGACTTCCCGTCAGCGAGAGAGCGCACGGCCTGATGCTGCTTCAACGTTAAAATCATATTTTCCAGGCTGTCAATACGAAGCATCTGGGAATTATTCAACGAATAGTCTGCTTTCCTGAATTCGGTAAGGCGGATCACTTCCTGTTGAAGTTTTTGGATCTGCTCCTGCTGGGTTTTAACCAGGGTTTTTATTTCTTCTATTCTTTCCTTTTCCTTACTGGTATTGAGTACCGGGCTCCAGAGAATCATTATCGCAAACAACGCTGCCGCACAGGAACCGATCCAAAGTTCAGATCTATAACGTGAATACCAGGGCGATAACTGGGTGGCATCCAATTGTTGATGCAATGCCGCCAGGGCAGACGGATCAAATCCAGGAACCTGGTAGTCCCGCAATTTCTTTTTCAGCAAATCATCGAAATTATGATCATCCATTTTTTCCTTGCTTTATTCTTTCACCCTGTTCCTTAATTAAAATTTTTTTCAGCTTACTACGGGCAATGGCCAGATTTGATTTGGTCGTACCCACGCTGATATTTAACTGATTGGCAATCTCCTCGTGCTTGAATCCCTCAATAACAAAAAGGTTGAAAACCATGCGGTAGGAGGGCGGGAGCAATTGGATGGCTGCGATGATTTCCTGTTCAGAAAGCTGATCCAGAACATTTTCCGCAGAGCTTTCGTATTGGACGTGAGAAATGTCAAGGCTATTGTAATGTTTTTCATTTCTCCGGAAATAGTCAATCGCCGAGTTAATCATTACTTTTCTTAGCCACCCTTTGAACGACAACCCTGGTGAATAGCGATCAATCTTGGCGAAGATTTTCATAAATCCATCATTCAGGATCTCAATGGCTTCTTCCCGCGTTCTCGAATATCGCAGGCAAATCCCCATGGAATAAGCGTAGAATTCCCTGTATAGTCGGTCCTGACTATAGCGATCAGCCTTGCGGCACGAATCCAAAAGTTTATATAATTCTTTTTCTTCGATAAAACTTTTTATTCACATAAGCAACACGCACTAAAGGCAAAAATGGTTGGTTGAAAACATAAGTTTTTTTCAGACCTGCCATTTCACCAATCTTGCCGTTCAGGTGATAAAAGTATGATTCGAAGCGAAGGGTTTATTTTTGAGATGCCCGCCGATGACCAGGAGGTAAAATAGGCGGGTCATATTAAAGGCACTATAAAAAGTTATAGTGCCTTTATAATGAACAAGCATAGATCGTTAGGATATCCAAAATAAGGCCTTCCCTAATCCTTGTTCCGTTCGGATTTAAGACGGGCTTTTTCAGCCTTTAGCGCTTGTTTATCCGCCATTTTACGGGCCTTTTGAGCCTTTTTTTCGGCCTTAAAGGCATTGTTTGATTCTCTTGCTGCTTCATTCGCTTCTCTTCCTATGCGATTGGCTTCTTTGGCTTTGGCTTTTGAAAGTTTTCTTTCACGTTTGACTTCCTTCATCCGCGTTTCGTCATCTTTCACTTTTTCCGTTTCAAGCAGCTCGCCTTGAGGCATCGATTGGACGCTATCCATGCGGTGACCTTCCGCGGTAGTAACGGCGGTGTCGTCCTGACCATAAGATTTACTTGTGATCACCGTAAGGGCTCCTAAAAATAGGGTCAAAAATATTGTATTCGTTTTCATATTAGGCTGAATTATTGTTCTTAGGCAAAGATCGCTTAAGGTTTTGATAATTGAATACATATCAATAAATAATATTTACACATTCTACCTATTTAACAGCTGGCGGCAGTTGTTGAAAGGAAAAATTTATTGTTTCCACCGTCTGCGACCCTGAAAAATTTCATAAGTGTGTGCGCTTGATATATTTTTCGTTTCTCGTTCTTTCGGATCTTCAGCAACGTATCACGGACTCATTTTTTTTCACTATTGACTGAGTCGCATTTTAAACTGTACCAGGGCTACTGGGTGTTTTGCGAATTCTGTACCGGGTTCCGGTTTCTTAACTTAACCGGCAATGCCATTAACGTATTCACTCTCTTTATAAATGAAAATCTCGAAGCCGTGGGAACAACATCTCCAATCAGATATCCCCAGGGTTTTAATGGCTCGATGTGATCAAATACTACTTTCATAATAGCGGTAAGTGGAATGGAAAGAAACATTCCGGATATGCCCCACAACGCTCCTCCGATCAATACTGCGATTACGGAAATTAACGCGTTGACCTGAACTTTAGAAGCGACAATTTTTGGAATGATGTAATTATTATCGATGAATTGAATCAGCAGATAAAGACACAAAACAAGAATAGGGTAGGTAAGCGAATCCTTTGTAACAAAGGCTATGATCATCGGCAGGGCAATGGCTACAATGCCACCGATATAGGGGATAAGATTAAGGATCGCCCCTATGATGCCCAGAATGATGGCGTAAGGAATGCCCAGCAATAAAAGCCCGGCAGAATTCAATATGGCTACAATAATCAGTTCAAAAAATAGCCCTGTCACATAACTTTGGATAATTCGTTTTGTGCCTGCCAGTACTTCTGTCACTGCGGAATGATGTTCCGACCGAAAAAGTCTGCTGACAAAATCCAGCAAGAGTGGTTTATAGTAAAGGATCATGGACAGATAAACCGGTAATAACATGGTTACCAGGATTATTTCACCCACTTCTGTTATTCTTTCACCATACGCGAAGTTGTCAATGGCGTCACTTTGTGTTTCTTTGGACCAGGCGTTAATTTTGGAAACCCTGATATTAAATTTTTCAGAAAGCCAATGCACAAATTCAATACTTGTTTTATTGAATTTGGCTTTGAGTTCAGGGTACGTTTCACTAAACATGGATACCTGTGCGGAAAGCAGGTAGAGTAATCCAATGGCGACGAGAATTGTCAGCGCCACCACCATGCCGATGGCCATTATCTTACTGATTTTCTTACTTGATAGAAAGTTAACCAGGGGGTTTAACAGAATGGCAAGAATAGTGGCATACAAAATGGGAATGATTATCTGTTGACCAATGTGGAGGGTGTAGACAAAAGCGAAAGCACTGATTGAGATCAGGGCGGCTTTTGCATAAAAGGGTATTTTGAAGGAAGTTTCCATAACTACTATTCCGGGATTTAAAATTAACGCTTGTGTTATATTGTGGATTTAAGTTTTGAGTTTGATAAAAAAGAGGCTGCCTTTGCGGGCAGCCTCTTTTGTTTTGCTACTTTTTCTTATTGCGGCTGTGTTACTGCATTCTTGTCTAATACAACTGCGGTCTGTGCCAGCGATCTTCCGTTGATCGACGCGTTTGTTAGAAAGGTGATACCAGTCTTAGATAGAATGATTCCTTCGAAGTGCGCTGATGATCCAATCGTCGCCTGGCCGGCCACCTGCCAGAAAATGTTCTTTGCCTGTGCACCACCAGCAAGGGTAATGTTTACTGCTGAACTCATCGTAAGGTCACCGGATATCTGGAAAATCCAGATGTCGTTTGTGCCACCCGAAATCGTAACATTTGAGGGTAAAGTAACCGTGCTGGTCCATTTGTACAGTCCGGCTGAGAGTGTTTTACCACCGATGTCACCTGTTCCAAGTTCAAGGAAGTCGGGTGAGGGGCGTCCAGCGGCATCGTTGTAAGCCGTGATCATATCACCTACTGCAGTGGTAAGATTAATGGGCGTAGGATCGGCCATATCTGCGGCGTAAATTTTTCCTGTTACCTGGGCGGAGGTTGCATACCCTGTGGCATTAGTCAAAGACAATCCTGTTATATAACTGGTGGCAGCGGGGCTGAGGGCCAGATCACCCGTAATGGCTGATGTAGGTCCAACATTTATCGCCGATTTCGCAAGAATAACATAATTTCCTGCAGAACCCAGATTCACTACCGCAAGCGCGTTGGCTGTGCCACCGGTTGTGAAACTCCACACCGTATTCGACGCGAGTGCATTACCGGCAACGTCTTTTGCACCAGTCGTGACCGTTGCTGTATAGGTCGTATTTGAAGCCAGTGGTGAAGTCGATGTGAATTTGGCTGTCATGCCTGAATAACTCACCGTTCCTGCCACTGAATTTGCTCCCTGCTTTACAGTAAATGTCGAACTGCTGATGGTTAATGGATCCATCGCTTCATTGAAAGTCAGTGCGATAACCTTGTTGCGGGCAATACCCGTTGCGTTGTTAAGCGGATCGGTAGCATTCACCGTTGGCAAGCTGGTATCTGGTATGGCACCTGTCGTGAATGTCCAGACGTGGTTAATTGCCAGGCCAGTTCCAGAGGTATTTTTAGCTGCTGTAGAAATAGTTGCCGTGTATAAAGCGTTAGGCAACAGATTTTCGGTAGGGTCAAACGATGCAGTCATCCCGGTGTAGGTTACT
This sequence comes from Chryseolinea sp., assembly GCA_043722905.1. GTDB lineage: Bacteria > Bacteroidota > Bacteroidia > Cytophagales > Cyclobacteriaceae > Chryseosolibacter. The sequence goes on along the minus strand of JAYSOP010000538.1, from coordinate 179 downwards.
GTTCCGGCGACATTGTTGGTTCCCTCCTTTACGGTAAAGCTCGTGCTCGTGATTGTTGACGCGTTCATCGCTACACTGAATGTGGATGAAAGCGTAGTGTTAACCGCAATATTGGTGGCTTTGTCTGCCGGGTCTGTTGAAGAGACCAAAGGGCGCACTGCCGGGTCTTCATCTTTCTT
>JAYSOP010000537.1:0-5870 GCA_043722905.1 Chryseolinea sp. | reverse complement strand
GAATAAAGCTGAAATCTCTACCCTTCAATCGACCAAGGGTTTTCAATCCGACTTTGAAAACCGATTCCGAATCCATTGATGAAGGGTTCAGCTAATTGATAGGTGCCGGTTGTTCTGCCGAGAAGTCCCCGCGCAAAGTACGGTATCGCTTTCTCGCTTCGGCCGCATAAACACTACCCGGATATTTATTTAAAAACTCGCGGTATATTTCCATCGCCTTATCTTTATTTTTTAGTTGCCTTTCATAGATATCTCCCTGCAGAAAATAAGCATCGTCCGTAAAAATATCCTCGGCATATTCATCCAGTATTTTTTGAAGGAGCCCGATAGCCCGGTCGAATTCCCCGCGCTTCATCCGGATGTTTGCCTCCAGCCAATAGACATCGTCTAAAATGGTTTGGTTTGAAAAAGCAACACTATCAGCGATACCTTGCTTCAATTGATTAATTTTAAGGAGCGCCGAATCGATCTTATTTTGATACAACAACAGTTCCACCAAAGCATATTCCTTCAGGGCCTGACCAACGGAATCAAAAGCAATATTTTCTTTAATCCGCATACTGAGGTCCATGGCGTCATTAGCGATTTCACGGGTGGTGGCTTCCTTTAAAATATCAAGATGCTCCTGGGCCAATCGGAAGTTTCCTTTGTAGTAAGAAAGCTTTGCGTTTTTCAACTTCGCTTCATAACCAACAGGATTTTCTTTTTGTGTTTTTTCAACCTGAGAATACAACAGGGTCGATTCCCAGGCCTCCCCTTTGATTAAATAAATATCACCCAGATCCAGCTTTGATTTTGATTTTAGAAATAAAGACGAACGTGGATTGTTGATTAGCCTGTTGAGAATCTCAATCGCTGAATTTTGTTGCCCTAAAAAATTAGCGTATAGCAACGCCTGATTTCGGGACGCTTCCAAAGAGTTGTTGTTGCCTGGATATTCGGTAATAAATTTTTCGTAATCCTCAATCAAGGTCTTAACGGAATCTGCATCAACAGGAAAACTTTTCTTCACCCGCGCCTCCCGTGTACGAATCAATCCAAGGCGGGCCAGCAAATGATTTGACGTTCCGCGGTATTCGCGGATAACATAACGATAGATCTTCGAGGCATTTTCGTAGTCGTCATTATCAAGGGCGACCCGGGCTACTTCCAGGGATTTTTCACCTTCCCTTTTGTATCGTTTATCATATGCCCGGGCCTGAATAAAAGACGCATAAAAATTCTTTTGCTGCATGGTAACCCATATAAGCAAATCAGAATACACCTCAACGTCCGGATTCTGTTGAACTTTATCGTAAAGCAGCCTCTCCAGGCTTTCAAGTTCCTCCGGCTTTGTAAGCAAAGCCTGCATGACATTTTTTACATACTGAATGTTGGCCGAGCTTTGTGTTACATAGCTTAAGTACTCCTGAACCATCTTGTCTTGTTGCCCCTGAATCCGATAAAGCATAGCAAGATCAAGGCAAAAGAGATAAGGGTTCCCCAAAAAGTTTCGGCATTCATTCAATACCATGATGGCGTATTCAGAAAGCGAGCGGGCAGCCAGGTAATCGGACATCATTTTCACTAATTGCATGTTCGACCTTACTTCTGCGCTCATATCTTTAAAATATTTATCCGCTTTACTCACTTCCCCCGACCGTACATACACCAATCCGATATCCAGTTTATACTGCATATTTTCCGAATCCCTGCGCAAGATCCTTTTCAGATAATTCTGAGCTTCGTCAAAGGTCCCTACATCAATCATCAGGTTCAAATAATTGTTGTGAATGAGCGGAATGTTGGCTTCGGATTTACTAAGATCTTTATACAAATCGATGGCTTTCTTTTTATCCCCCTTTATCAGGTATTCATTGGCGAGTTGAATGTCGGCATGATTTTGTCCTGAAACTAATACAGGCAGAAGCAGAATCCCTGTTAAGAATACCACCCTGGTATTAATTAGTATTATATATATAGTATAGTAATAATAATTAGTCATGTTGATATGTGGATAAATAATCATTCCGTTATGGTGTGCATCAAGTGTTTATTAAATGTAACTATCAAAGGCATCTGTATCAATCGTTTACTATCTTATCAACAATAATTTCTGATGTGCACAATTTTGATGTGCACAAAAGCGGTTGTGGATGATTGTTGGTAACTCCTGAACTATGCACAATTATATTGAACCCTTGTAAGGGTAAACGCTTTATTGCCTCAATAGATTCTACAAATTTATTTATCAACAACTTCTCAATAGGTTATGAACATCTCTCCTGCACCGATGTCCCAGTTTGCTTTAACCCCTTTGATGATCGTTGAACCGTCCGCACCTCGGAAGTATATTATTTTTTCAGCTTCCTTTTTATTGAAATAGTTTCCGGGATCCCACCTTCCATTTTGATTGGTATCAATAATTAGCCGGATTTGGTATTCACCTGGCAGGAGATCTTCAAATCTTAACTTGGGTTTATTTTTTTCTACCCGTACTATTTTAAAGGCGTTGTCTAACAGCTCGACCAGGTAAAATTTTTCCTTGGTTTTAATTTCGATGTTTAGTATCGATAGATCTGCTTCCTTCAACGGTTTTATGGTTTCCGTGATTTTTTTTGAACTGTCATTTTCAATGCTGATAAAGGCACTTTGACCTAGATAGAATTGATTTAATGGGGGTTTGTTCGGTTTTGCTTTCGGGTCTGGCAGTTTTGGTGCATTGGTAGGTGTACTTCCTTCGCTTATTTCTGTTGTGGCAAACAGGCTTTTATCGACCTTTTTGCTGATGATCATCTTTCGGGAAAGTGGTTCGTAAGTGAGATCTTTAAAGTTGAAGGATATTTTTTGCAGGGAATCGATTTGGAAATAGATACTGTCGAAATTTATTTCTTTCAATGGTTTATTGAAGATAACGGTGGCACTGAGCTGCCCTTTTTCAGAGATGAGCGATGAGGTGGCCAGACTGAGCTCAAATTTTTCCGGGGTCACTTCGCGGGTCAAGAATTTTACGTATAGCGTTGTATCGACTTTGTTATCAATGCTATCGGATGCTACAAGGCGGATCTGTAGACTGTCCTGATCAAAATTTTTATAGACACGGATATTCGCATTGTCTTCGCCAAATGTATAGCTGAGCTCTGACGAGTCGGGGGTGGAGACTTGAAAAGTCCGAATGTTTTTTGCCATTCGGATATTATAATAAGTGTTGTATGGCCGGGCGCTGGTCATTTTGAGAGGCCTGGCATCCAGTCTTATTAACCCTACCTGTAAGTCCTTCAAATTCTCAATCAGATATATATTTTCCTGGATGAAGCCATAGGCCTCTGTTCTCGAATCAACTATGAGGTTTCTGTTTTTGTCATCAAAGCCATAGGTGAAGTAGTTGGATGGTTTTAAATGACTGATTTTGAATTTGCCCTTTTTGTCGGTTTTGGTGAAAAAGACGGCCGGATGTTTCAGGATACTAAATGTGTCGTTTTCACCATGCAGAGCAACGGTAGCTTCGGCAATTACTTTTCCTTTCAATAGGTCAAAAACGCTCCCCTCGATGGAAAGGGAGTCAATATAATTTCCGGTGCTGAAGGCGACCTGGAGGTTTTTGACCGGATTTTTTTCTGTAATATCCTGAACGGACTCTCTGAAATTAAAGGTGTAGGTGGTGCTGTCTTGCAAGGCTTGTCCAAAAGCGATAGAAACCGTATTGTTTCGCGCTTTGATTTCGTATTCTTTTCCTATCGCGGGGGTAATAATAAGTTGCTCTTTCGGTGTGTTAAGAATGATGTCTTCAGAAAAAAGCAGCTCCAGCTCTTTCCCTTTAAAGTTTATGGCTCCGTCGGGAGGAAGTGCTGCTTTAAGAACCGGTGGTATGGTATCCTTTGGTCCACCCGTCGGGGAACTTTGTCGGGCACACGAGGTGAGAAAAAGCAGGCAGAGGAACCAGTGAAGATTTTTATTCCAAATCATTTTCGAGCTACATAAATCAGACTGGAAAATTCATTTGTCGTTTTTGCGTGGCGGTTGGATTGCCAACCCTGCGCGATGGCCTTTGTCATACCGAATAGGTTCGTATTTCCCCTTTTATATTTTTCGCTTAACAAACTCACATAATACGCATCCAGTTTCATCGGTAAGACCGTGGTTAACTTTAGTTTATGTCTGGCAAGAAGTAATTCCATGGTGTTTTTTGTGAAATGCCATAAGTGCCGGGGCACATCGTATGCAGCCCAATTTGCCTGGTAATTTTTGGCTTCCAAGCTGTGCAGGTTAGGTACGGCAATAAACATTGTGCCGTTTTCTGTTAGCGTCGCTTTCAGCTGGTCCAAAGTTTCATTTAATGCGGATACGTGCTCAAGCACGTGCCATAAAGTAATGGATGTGAATTTATTGTTTATCGCTTTGATATGGGAAGCTATCGTTGCTCCCGTATTTGCCACGGCTTGTGTCCTGGCAATTTCGGAGGGTTCTACCCCTGATATCTGCAAACCCTTTTTTTTGCATTCCTGAAGGAAATCGCCGGTGCCGCAACCAAAATCCAGCAAATTTATTTTACTCTTTCCGGTCTCACTATAGGTACGCACCAGATTGTATTTCCAGCTTAAGGTAAATCTTCGGCTTAATCTGTATACCAGATCCAGTAAACTTTTTGAGTTATTGGAGTGTGAAATGTAGGCTTCTGATAAATAGTAGTTTCCTAAATGCTCGTCATCCGGCCGGGGACTTGTCATTACAAATCCGCAACCAGTGCATTTTATCAATTGAAAAGTTTCATGTGAAACAGTGTGATCTACAGCGGATAGAAAATTCTTGAGGACCTTTACCTGACAGAGAGGACATTCCGTGACATGAACCATTTATTTTCCCAGGTAAATGGTTAACACAGAGATGTCAGAGGGAGAGACACCGCTGATTCTGGATGCCTGCCCAATAGTTTCCGGTTTTATTTTTTTCAGTTTTTCACGTGCCTCTGAGGATAACGCTTTGACTCTTTGATAATCGAAATCCGGTTTTATTTTAAAATCTTCCAGGCCTTCTATTTTCTGTGCTAACTTTTGTTCGCGGTCTATATAGCTTTCGTATTTGATAAAAATCTCGACCTGTTCCTGAATTTCCGTTGTATATTTATTTAAAAGAATCTTCAGGTTATCGTCTATCACTTTTAATTGTTCAATGCCTATATGAGGACGTCGCAAAAGATTAATCACCGGAATTTTTTCCTTGATGGTAGCTGTATTTAGATTGGATAGATCTTCATTTACTACTTCCGGTTCTACTTTTATTTTCCGAAGTTCTTGCAACAGCGAACTGATATCGCTTTTCTTATCAAGAAGATTTCTCATCCTTTCATCACTGGCTAGTCCTAGTTTATGACCCAGTTCTGTCAGGCGCAGATCTGCGTTATCTTGCCTAAGCAGTATCCGATACTCGGCTCTTGACGTAAACATTCGATAGGGTTCCTGTGTCCCTTTATTCACGAGATCATCTATCAAAACTCCGATGTAGGCCTCCGATCTTTTCAGGATGAAGGGCTCCAAATGGTGGACTTTATTATGGGCGTTTATACCTGCCATCAAGCCTTGGCAGGCTGCTTCTTCATATCCGGTAGTGCCGTTGATTTGACCCGCAAAATACAGACTGTCAATGGATTGCGTCTCTAAGCTCGTATTAAGCTGCGTCGGTGGAAAGTAGTCGTACTCAATTGCGTAGCCAGGCCTAAACATCCGAACGTTTTCGAAACCAGGTATTTTGGTCAGCGCTTTGTATTGTACGTCTTCCGGTAGGGAGGTAGAAAATCCATTAACATATATCTCTACGGTATTCCAACCCTCGGGCTCTACAAAAATCTGATGCCGTTCGCGATCTGCAAATCGATTTATTTTATCTTCTATTGA
>JAYSOP010000536.1:0-2024 GCA_043722905.1 Chryseolinea sp. | reverse complement strand
AGCTCCGATAATCGGTTCAAGGCCAGCCATTTCGGCAATGAAAGCAGTGGCAAAAACTACGAGTAAAACAAAAATAAAATGCGCATTCTTTTCGTCCTCTAATCTTCTGAAAAACCATGAGGCAATGCGTGGGATAACAAAAAAAACAAAAATCGAGAACAACAGTATAGAAACCGACAACCGAACCCATAGGTCCGTCGTTGTTTGTCCTTTTGCCGTCCCGGAAATAATGGCCAGGATAATCAGCACTGCGGTGTCGGTTAAGATGGTTCCACCAACGGTGATGGCTACCGCCTGGTTTTTGACGATCCCCAAACGGTTGACAATCGGATAAGCAATCAGTGTATGAGTGGCAAACATACTGGCGATCAATAAACTCGTGTTCAATTGATAATGCAGTAGAAAATAACAAACCGGAAAGCCTATTGCGATGGGGAAAATAAACGTGAAAAATCCAAAAATGAGACTTTTATATTTGTGTTTGTTAAATTCATTCATATCCAGTTCCAACCCGGCGATGAACATGATGTACAACAGGCCGATCGTTGAAAAAAGATCTACCGCTGAATTTTTCTGGATTAAGAATAGCCCATGTGGTCCAATGATCATTCCGGAAAGTATTAACCCGATAATTCCGGGTATCTTGAACCTGTTCAAAATAACCGGTGCGAGGAGAATGATAAAAAGTATAAGGGAAAATATGAGAACAGAATTGCTGAAAGGGGTATGAAATTCGTGCCCTAGCTTGTCTAAAAATTCTTGCATCCTTCCGTATTTATCAGCGCGGCTGAAACAATCGTGCCAATGATAAATAATTTATTTATCTAAACATCCCTTGATCCCATAATTCGGCCACACAAAAAAAGGCCCAGCATGATAAACCATTCCAGGCCGGCCCGGAAAAATTACAATACCGGATACCGGAAAGTTGATACCAGTTCTATCCGTTTTCCTGTCGAGCCAGAGGCACGTGCGGCTTCCATCACTTCCAGTACATGCAGGGCATGCTCGGCTGTAATGTAGGTTTCAGAATTTTTAAGAAGGCTCTCGCTGACTACGGAAGCACCTTCCTGCCAGACATAGGTACCGGGATCTTTTACGAACCGCTGTGTTTTGCTTTCCTTTGTGGTTGCCAGATCAACCCCAAAGGGCGCCCAGTCATAACCTATCAATGACATGTTTCCTTTTGTTCCCCAAATACTGATGGTGGGTTTATCCTGGCCTTCTCCTTCGTGACCATAGGGATCGAAGTAATTGAATCCGCATTGCACATGGGACAAAGTGCCCTTACCATGATCCATTAGAATCATGGCGTTGTCTTCAGCTTCCACCTGAATCACACCTTTGTCAATGATGGTGCGATTTTTAGTCACGATGCTCGTCATGGCAATGACAGACTTGGCAGGGCCTAATAATCCAGTCAAGGTGGCAATATTATAAACGCCCAGGTCGGGCATGCTTCCGCCTCCCTTTTCATAAAAAAATGACGACCAATCAGGGCCGAGATGTCCGTAATGGGCGTGCGCAGCTGCGACATTTCCAAGTTTTCCTTCCTGAATGGTTTGTGACATAAACGCAAACTGCGGACTATTTACAACGGCCGGGGCACCCCAGATCTTTAACCCTTTTGCCTTTGCAAGGTCAAGGAGTTCCCTGCCTTCGCGGTAGGTATTGGCCATTGGCTTTTCACTCCAGATATGCTTACCAGCCATCAAAGCCTGCTTATTCAGACGGCCATGTTCCTGCATGTCGGTGAGGGTGATCATCAAATCAAAAGGAGCCCCTGCTATCATCTTATCAATGTGTGGATAGTGATTGGGTATCTGGTATTTGGCAGCTTGCTTTTGCGCGCGTTCATACCTGATATCGCAAGCACTCACCAGTTCCACGAAGGGAGATTTTGAAAGATGCGGGAAGTAAACATTTGAAACGCTGCCACATCCAATGACTGCGATTTTTATTTTCTTCTGGGGCGAAAAATCTTTGGCGGCTTGCACCAGGGGTGAAAGCATGAGTGCTGCAGC
>JAYSOP010000535.1:0-1932 GCA_043722905.1 Chryseolinea sp. | reverse complement strand
TCCTGGATGCGAATGGTGGGCCTTGATATGGCAAATATGGAAGCAAATGACCCTGGAATTGCGGTTTGGATTTTAAATTTTATTTCCTGCGCTGCTTCTGTGTATATGCTGGCATGGTTGTTCACGAAGCTTGATGTGAGATCTGGCATCCGGGGAGCGGGTATTGGATTTCTTATCGCGCTTTGCTTTCATCATTTCTGGACGATGAATGGCAACATGTTTGCCGGAGAACCTTATGCACTAGCTTGGATAACCGGCGGATACTCGTTAGCATCACTTTCCATTTGTGGCTTCATTCTCGGAGCGTGGACAAAGTCTCAGGCTTGAAGTTTTCTGAAAATGAATCAGTTGAGTTTGATCTTAACGGCTAAAAATTAGCGGCGTCCCTATTGCGAATTTTAGGAGGTGGTGACTAAAAAAAAGACTTGTCACAATGCCTGCCATAGATAATTTTATTAGTGAATGCGAATGGCAGAGCTTTTAGATGTTAATTTTATTTTACTGACGAATACAAAACGTTGTATTGCACTCTTGAAATTGACTAAGCTTTTTTAGTGACCCCTGCAAATCAAATTTAATCTTTCAGGATTAAGTTCGGAGTCGCTGCGATCGGGGCGAGTAATCCGGAATGTATGTTGGCAAGTTTTCGAATTTTTAATGCCGGGGACCACCTATAACCTAACGTGCAAAGAAACCCTCAACCCGAAAATATGGGTACCTACACACAAATCCTTTATCAGATTGTATTCAGTAATTTCAAAGTATTATCAGATTACATTAACAATCACCAGATCTTAACCCGTTCTTCCTCTGTGCGGAACATCTTATCACCGTCCTTCACATTAAAGGCTTCATAAAATGGTGTAAAGTTTGTTAGTGGACCATTTGCACGGAACATACCGGGTGAATGCGGATTGGTCAGCACTTGCGTACGCAATGTTTCATCCCGATATTTTATCCGCCATATGGTGGCCCAGGAAATAAAGAAACGTTGCTCTGGGGTGAATCCTTCGATGGGATCAGGTTTTCCATGTTCGCGATAGAAGCGCTGAAGGCCCTCATAGGCTGCGGTAATTCCGCCCAGGTCGCCAATGTTTTCTCCCAATGTAAACTGACCCTGAACAAAGACACCAGGCAAAGGCTCATATTTATCAAACTGACCGGCCAAACTTTTACCTTTAGCTTTAAAGCTTGATAAATCTTTTTCAGTAAACCAGTTTTTTAAATTACCCTGTGCATCAAATTGCGCACCCTGGTCATCAAAACCGTGAGAGATCTCATGCCCTATTACCGAACCGATACCACCATAGTTTACTGCTTCATCTGCACGATAACTATAGAAGGGTGGTTGAAGGATGGCCGCGGGAAAAACTATTTCATTAAATAAGGGATTATAATAAGCGTTAATGGTCTGCGGAGTCATTTGCCACTCATCTCGATCCACTGGCTTTCCAAGTTTTGAAAGTTGGCGTTTGGACTCAAACTGGTTCGCATTCACAACATTCTGAAAATAAGAGGCCTTTTCCGGATCCTTGCTGACTTCCAACGTGGAATAGTCAATCCATTTTTCCGGATAACCAATCTTGACCGTAAAAGTGTTCAGTTTTTTTAATGCCATATCTTTGGTTGAGTCTGACATCCAATCCAATTGTTTGATTCTGTCTGCAAATGCCAGCTTGATATTTTCAACCATTTCGAGGGCTTTCTTTTTTGCCTCCGGAGGAAAAGTCTCGTCTACATACAGTTGACCTATAGCCTCCCCTATTACGTTATTAGTAGTCGTAAGCACGCGTTTCCATCGCGGACGCAATTGCTCAATGCCTGTTAAATATTTTTGATTGAAGTTAAAGGACTCCTCAACAAAATCATGATTCATAAACGGAGCTGACGTTCTGAGCAGGGCTGCCTCCAGATAGCTTTTAATCTCGTCAA
>JAYSOP010000534.1:0-5817 GCA_043722905.1 Chryseolinea sp. | reverse complement strand
GAAACGTTTAATCCAGATTCACCCCCGGTACGACTGCACCCACACCCGCACAGAGGATTCGCACCCGTAACTTTCATGTTCCAGGGAGAAGGATTGCATAAAGATTCGGAAGGAAATTCCGGAACCATTAAATCCGGTGAAGTGCAATGGATGTTTGCTGGCAAGGGTCTGTTACATAGTGAAGGTCCAACGGACAGGCTACTCAAAAACGGTGGGGTTTATGAGTTCATTCAGCTTTGGGTGAATGTACCCGCGAAACACAAAATGGATAAACCTTCCTATCAACAAACCACTAGAGCAGAAATGCCTTTGATGTTTGACGAAAATGGGGTAGATATCCACCTGGCCAGTGGACATTTCAAAAATTTAACGGGCCCTCTCCAGACATTCACGCCGGTTGTTACAGCCTTTGGCGCGGTGCAAAAAAACAAAACATTAAATTTCATTGCGGAGGAAGGCCACTGGACCCTGTTGTATATATTGGATGGCGAAGTAACGATAAATGAAACAGATGTCACCAGGCATCACCTCGTGATTTTTAATAAGGCTGAAACCGAGTTTACCATCACAACAAAAGAGCAAACCAAACTGCTTTATCTTTCCGGCAAACCGATTGAAGAACCGGTAGCAGCAAAAGGAAATATAGTCATGAACACCGAAGCGGAGATTGTACAAGCCGAGGAAGACTACCAGGCGGGTAAATTTGGATCACTGGAGTATTAATGAAAATAAACAAAATACAGATATGGACAATACTTATACCGTTCCTGCACAAACCCGTATCGGACACATTCATCTGAAAGTATCAGATCTTGACCGCTCACTCGCCTTCTACCGGGATCTGCTGGGCTTTCAAGTTACGACCCTGTATGGAAATCAGGCAGCATTTATTTCCGCTGGCGGCTATCATCACCACATTGGTTTGAATACCTGGCATAGCAAAAATTCTCCTCCTGCCTCCGATGAAGGCGTAGGTCTGTATCATACTGCCATTCTTTATCCGACAAGAAAAGACCTGGCCATAATTTTTGACCGGTTGCGGAAAGCATTTTATCCCCTGAGCGGAGCCAGTGATCATGGTGTCTCGGAAGCATTGTATCTCAATGACCCTGACAATAATGGCGTGGAACTTTATTGGGACAGGCCGAAAGAACTTTGGAAATATAACCCCGATGGAACCATTGAAATGTATACCAAATCTTTGAATCTGGATAGCCTGTTGAAAGAACTAGATTAGCCGGATCCACTTAAAAAAGCCAGTACTATTAAGTTACCTAAACAATCAGCCGGAAACAATTAAGTTATTTACAATAAATATTGTTTATTTTGGTTCGGACTGAAACCTTTTAGACGCGCAAAAATGGTTGCCAAAAAAATAGCAGCGGAAAGGGCCGTTGAAAACATTCGGGAAGGAATGACTGTTGGGCTAGGCTCCGGTTCCACGGCCTATTACATGATTGAAAGGATCGGCGAAAAAGTTAAGCAAGGCCTAAAAATTAAAACGGTGGCCTCTTCCGTCAGGTCGGAGGACCTTGCCAGGAAGTTTAACATTCCGACCTTTCCCGTGTCAGCAGTGGGGGGAATAGATATTGCCATAGACGGGGCAGATGAGGTTGATGAGAAAGGGAACCTGATGAAAGGTGGCGGGGGTTCACTTTTACGAGAAAAGATCCTCGCATTCGCCAGCACGCAATTCTTCGTCATTATTGATGGGTCCAAACTCGTTGATCATCTGGGAAGAAGGCCGGTGCCCGTAGAGATCACTCCATTCGGCGCAGCGCTTACTTTACAACATTTAAGAGCGCTTGGCTGTGATCCATCCATTAGGAAAACAGAGGGAAAAAATTTCATTTCAGACAATGGAAATATGGTTGTCGACTGCAAGTTTCAAACCATCGAAGATCCGGCCTGGCTGGACATGGAAATTAAAATGATCCCGGGAGTTGTTGAAACCGGTTTATTTTCCAAAAAAATAGTTACTTCAATTTTTGTCGGGTATGATAACGGTGACGTGATCGAGCAATATCCTCAGGGAAAGTAACTGGTATTTAGAATTATCCTGTCATTGATTCGGGATTAAAATTGAATTGACCTTGTAAGCTTTCCATTCCGATCAAATAGTTTTACCTCTTTTATCGCGCGGGTGATAATAATGCGTCTTGAAGATTGCGATAAATACCCACTGCCATACCCTATCTCCATTTTGCGCTCTCCGTCGTTGCGATTGATAAGAATAGCCGTTACCTCCGTTTTAGCAGGATTCACCACTGTGATTTTGTCACCAATATTCCTACCAAAAATTCTGAGTGAATCATTATTCTGCGCAACGACGGTTACCGGTTTTGAACCAATGACCATGTTAACCATACTCTTGGCGTCGCCATCGACAAAAAAACCCGACCTGTTTACTGTCAAGGGAGAAAAATTACCTTTCCCATCCCCTAACGCTACCAATCCAATAAAAGCATCGCAACGGCCGGATACAACGTCCGGGGCATACGAATTACCCACAGCAATAAAATCAAGGTTACCGTCAACGTTTACATCCTCTGCCAGCAGGCCATAGACAGGGGCGAATTGCATCGGAAGCGGGAGAGGCTGCTGAACAAATTTACCATCACCCTTATTCTCAATGTAAACAGACTCCAGGATTTTGCAGTACAGCACCTGAGCATCCTTAGGTCCTGCAATCTCCAAAAGGCGGTTTGTTGAAGTATTCGCATAAGTACGATGATACAGGATCTTTCGTTTTAATAGTGGCAGCTGATTCGTCAGCACATCCATGGAAGCAGTCGGATAGTTAATGCCCTTTTCATAATAAGAGGTAATCGCTTCGGATGCACCGTTGTTATCAAAGTCTTTAAAAGTCACGTTTATCGGCTCACTGGATGAAGCTCTGTAGTGAGAGTTCAATCCAAAGTTACCTGCGACGTAATCAACATCACCGTCATTATCAAAATCTCCTCCGGTAATGCTTCTCCACCAACCCTGGGTTTCTTCCAGCCCACTCCCGGAAATTTTAGTCAACTTTTTGCCCTGGTCATTGTGGTAAAAAGTTATCGGCATGTATTCCCCCACTAGCAAAAGGTCTGACCATCCATCGTTATCAAAATCGGTCCACAACCCACTTGTAATCATACCTGGACGTACCAGTTCCAAACATATTTCACGGGTAACATCTTCAAACTTCCCCTCGCCGTTATTACGCAACAAATAACTTTGAGGTGCCGATGGATAGGAGCCTGGCAATACTCTGCCGCCGATAAAAAGATCCGGATCTCCATCGTGGTCATAATCCGAAGCCAGGACACACGAGCCACTGGTGGGCATGGACGGTAATGCGGTAATATCTTTTGTAAAATTTCCTTTTCCATCATTGACATATAACCGGTCCTGATAATGTTTGTGATTCGCATTATATTCATTTCCACCACTCACAACATAGAGATCCAGATCATTGTCAAGGTCAGCATCAAAAAAAATGCAACCCATGTCTTCACTTTGGATATCATCCTTACTCAACGCTGTGCCGTCAAACGTACCGTTACTTCTTTGCCGATAAATCATGCCTGATCTTAGCAGCGCGCCTCCGACAAATAGATCGTCTAACCCGTCATTGTTCACATCGCCCACTGCCATACCCGGTCCTTCCTGTGAAAGTTTATTTGGTAGCAGCGGCTCATGATTAAAATCAATGAAGTTGTTTTCTATATGCCGATAAGGGATTACTGCGGACTTCAAGGTTTTGAAAAAGGTACGGAATATGGTTTTCGGATTTTGTTTCGGAATCAAACTACTGTTGTGGTAATCCGCGTGAACAAGTTGATTGGTTTTAACGTCTTTCAGAATAGTCCTGTTTCCGTCTGGCCACAGCACTTCAACGGTATCAATATTTTTCACACTGCCCAACCCAAAATGAAGATTTTCATCCATTGAGCTTTGAAACCCATGGACAACGCTTTTCAGTTTAGCCTGAGTTTTCCCTTGGTATTTCAAGGTAATCTTGCTTCCGATGCCCGAGCTATTGTTCTTTTTACCGGTTACTTTTACCCTTAGATAATTTGAAGAATCAGGCTCTTTTTCACGTTGCTGATTTTGATAAACCATGGCAACATCATCTAGGTTGCAGATAACCATATCCAGATCGCCATCGTTATCAAAATCTGCATAGGCGGCTCCATTGGAATACGTTAGTAAATCAAAGCCCCATTCATTTGAAACGTGAGTGAAGCGTAAATCCCCATTGTTCCTGTAAGCGTAATTGGCCACTTTTATTCCCGGGCGCTTCGCCAGGCTGTCAAGCAGTATTTTTCTGCGGACGCCCTCATTTTTAATTTCACTTGTCATGCTACTGCGAAACTTTACAAAATCCAGATCGGTAACATCTTTACCAAAACCATTGGTGATGAAAATGTCCTGATACTCATCATTGTCCAAGTCTGCAAGCAATACGGCCCAACTCCAATCTGTTTTATAGACCCCGGCAAGTTGTCCGATTTCACTGAACGAACCGTTGCCATTGTTGAGTTGAAGGGTATTGCGCATATATTGATGGGTATACCCATGACTGACAGCATAATAAAATTTATTGTACTGTGTGGCGCCGAACATCAGCTTTCTCCTGAAATGGTCATCGGGCAACATATCCACGGCAATGACATCCATTAATCCGTCGTTGTTGATGTCACCCACATCATTTCCCATGGCGAAATGACTGGTGTGTTTAAAGTATTCCGAAACTTTTTCTGAAAATGTTCCGTCGCCATTATTGATATACAACAGATCATTTGTGAGGTAGTCATTCGTGACGTAGATATCCGGCCGGCCGTCCTCGTTAAAGTCTGCGAGCGAAACCCCCAATCCATAACCCTCCTCCACAATACCTGCTTGTTTTGACACGTCAGTGAAAACCGGATGGCCAGCACCTGAATCGTAATCATTTCGGTATAAACGGTCAGTATTGATGGCTGTGCCATCTTTTACAATAGGCGTAGGGTTGTTCGGTGAGCTTTCAAATCCGCCTCCGGTCAACTGATACATATCGAGGTCGCCATCCATATCGTAGTCAAAAAATAAGGATTGAATGGAATGCCCCCGGTCTGCTAACCCATAGTCAGCAGCCATTTCCTTAAAACGCGGATGTTTACTCTGGTCTACTCCCTGATTTACAAATAATTCATTGGGAAAGTTATTGGGATTTCCCGGTCCGCCCATGCTGATATAAATATCCAGTAACCCGTCCTGGTTTATGTCAACGATGGAGACACCAAACGCCCAATTTTTATGGGGAGAAATCCCTGAACCTTCCGTGACATCTTCAAAACTAAATCCCGCTTTTGATGTAGCCCCTTTATTGAGATACAACTTTCCTGGAACCTGACTTCCCGCTAAAAAGATATCCTGAAAGCCGTCATTGTTAAAATCACCTATGCCCACCCCACCCCCATTATAAAGATATTCATAGGTCAGGATGTTGGTGTTGGCATCAGGAGAGATCCGGTTGACAAAATCAACCCCGGAAGCATCAGGCGAAAGTAAAACGAATAAAGTATCCTGTCGCTGTTCCTTCTTTTTTTCACAGGCAGATGCGGTCAATAAAATGACTACCATCCATAACCAACGGTTGGTATAGGGAAAGTGAACTTCCATAAGTGTTATTATTTGTAGTAGTTCTGGCGCTATCGTTAAATAAAAAGGGTTTTGTCTCGCCATTTCCAAGTCCGCTTATAAGGCCAAATAAAGCAGGACTAAACAAACGTTAAGGGTGGCCGGTCTTTCCACTTTCCCTTTGTGAAATCAGGAAAATCAACAGGTCTG
>JAYSOP010000533.1:0-2735 GCA_043722905.1 Chryseolinea sp. | reverse complement strand
AGAATTATTAGGGTCTATAACTGCTGCAGTTTCACTCACTACCCGGTCGCCGGCTTTCCACCCAACCACACGGCTTCCCGTTTCAACAATATGTCCACCGAATTCATGACCTAATACAACGGGATAATTAACGGGCCAGCTATGATCCGCAGTCCACTGATGAAGGTCACTGCCACATACCCCCACGTTAGCTACCTCCAGCAATATATCCTCGTCGCCGATAACCGGCTTCTCGATTTCGCGGATCTCCACCGATCCCTTCTCCGCTGCATAATTAACAACCGCTGCTGATTTCATGTGTGATAATTTATTTTAAACAAAAATCCAATTACACAGAGGACACAAGAAGCACAAAGTTTCACAAAGAAATTGTTGGCAGGGTTTTGTGCTCCTGCAGTTTTATTTCTCGATTTTGCCTGTCTAAAATCAAAGTGCACAGAGAAATATTCCCTAATGCCTAATGCCTAGTGCCTAGTGCCTACCCGCACATCCCCGTAAGCATGAATTTTTCGGCAGATCAACCGCAGGGACTCCTCAAGATTCCCATCCGCGGTTTTAAAGGCATCTGCATCAACAGTAAGGGGAGCACCCAGCACTACCAGCGGAGCCCCGTATTCCGGACAACGAATAGCTTGTTCAAGACTCAGTCCCCCGACCGCCTGTACCGGAACTTTTACTGCATTGACCACGTCTCTCAACTGATCTAACGGACTGGGCATACGCTTGCCTTGCGCTGCTATCCCACGGCGTTCATCATAACCAATGTGGTGGATCACAAATCCGCAGCCCAGATCCTCCAGCCATTTTGCACCCTCCACCATATCGGGACATCCGAGGTTATCGCCCATTACACCAATCCCGTAATCGCGACCAGCCTTCACTACACATTTAATCGTTTCTTCATGTGCACGGGCCATAACAACCACATGTGTGGCCCCTGCCTTGGCCATCATCTCCGCTTCGAGATACCCGCCGTCCATCGTTTTCAGATCAGCTACGATGGGTATTTTTGGGAAAGCCTCCCGTAATTTTTTTACCCCGTGCAAACCCTCAGCAAGAATCAGAGGCGTGCCAGCTTCCAGCCAGTCGACGCCAGCGCGCAATGCCATGGCGGCAGTTTCCAGCGCCTCATCAATATTAGTAAGATCAAGAGATATTTGAACGATGGGTTTCATAACAGGTTCTTTATAAATTTTGCATCATATTCTCTGTCAATAAGACACGCCGAAATTGGCAGTTGACAATTAAGCATTACAGTAGTTCAGTCAATTCCTTTTTCTTTTATTATCATTCTGCTTTAGCCAGAGGATACAACCTGCCATTTTCTCGTGGTGTTGTATCGGCCACCTTAGCCAAAGTCGTAGGTCAATCTCAAATCAACACGCTCAAGTACCCTTAAGCCTTATGAATGATCAATTTTTTTAAAAGCCTTGCCAATTGCTGATCTATCTTGGCCCGCCGATCAAAAGTGGAATCTTATTTTATCAGAAACAAACAATATAACAACAGCAGCCCAAACTTTTAACAAATGACGTATTTTGACGTTTCTTATGCGCAAAAACTCCCCATCTGGTCCCTGAATTAAAATAACTTTGGTAGATCATTAAAGGAACTGGTTTGGGTTAATGGAAACTCCAGTAGGGCCGATGGTGTTACAGCCGCGGCCCTTTCCTTTAATTTGCCTTTCATATTTTCAATTAAAGATCCCAGGCCTTTTTAAGTGCGCCAGGAGAGTAAACATGCAAAACGCGACCGGGTAATCCCTACCTTACTGTGCGTAAAGAGTGAAAAGCTTTTGAATAAACCCTGGTAGAAATTTTTTGGGTTTTTGTTTTTAAATAGCGGAGACTTCCTCCGCAATTTTTTTTAAATTTTGGAAAGTTGTTGGTGATTATAATCGATCCACCATATTTCCAAGGCCAGAATGCAAAGAACGGTTTATGCGCCGGTCAAAATTTGATGGCTTTTATCAATACATTTATATCATCGTAAATTTTACAACATGTTACTCTGATGAAAAGATTATTATCCGGTTTGGTTTTCCTTTTTTACATCATTCCATTCGCACAAGCCCAGGGCCTGAAAGCGGGGGCGGCCATGCGAATCATTACTCCAGATCCCCTGCTTCCCGTTTCCGGAGGCATTGGAACACCTAAAAAGACACTGGAAAAAAAAGGTGATTTATTCACGCGGGTCATCGTTCTTGAAAACGAAAATAGGAGGGTGGCCATCGCAAGTGTCGATAACCTGGGATGGTCTTCAGCCCTGGGTGACAGGTCACGCGCACTCATTAAAGATATTCCCCATGAGAACATCCTCATTGGGTCGACGCACACACACAGTGCCCCGGATGCTTACGGCTTTCCGGATGAGATGGGGAAATCATACCCAGATCTAAATTATCTTGATTGGTGTGTCAGGCAAATCGCTGAAGCTGTAAATGAAGCCACCAAAAATCTTCAACCTGCATCATTAAAAATTGCTGTTGGCGAAGCTCAGGGAAAAATCGCTTACAATTATTACGCTCCTGAACTTTACGACCCGCGCGTAGGCGTGATGCAAGCCATTGCTGAAGATGGGAGAGACAAAGGAAAAAATATTTTTACACTGATAAATTTTGCTGTACACCCGGAAGTTATCGGCTCGGCCCAGGGTATTTTAAGTCCGGACTTGTGCGGACCGCTATACGATCGCATTCAATCGAAAGGAGGGGGAATGGCTATCTTCATGAACGG
>JAYSOP010000532.1:0-4436 GCA_043722905.1 Chryseolinea sp. | reverse complement strand
TCCTTTTAACCTTACGGGTATTCTGTATTTTCCAAAAGTTAAAAATGATTTTGAGATCAATAAGAATAAGATCCAGCTTTATTCCCGTCAGGTTTTTATTACGGATGAAGTGAAAGATGTTGTTCCAGACTTTCTCATGTTACTGCACGGAGTTTTGGACTCGCCCGATATTCCCTTGAATGTATCGCGCAGCTACCTCCAGTCAGACGCCAGCGTAAAAAAAATCAGTCAGCATATCACCAAAAAAGTGGCGGATAAATTGCAGGACCTTTTCAAAAAAGACCGCAAGGACTTCGAAAAGAAATGGGATGACATCAACATTTTTGTCAAATATGGCATCATCAGTGACGAAAAATTCTATGATCGCGCCAAAGAATTTACCCTATTGAAAAATGTTGATAGCCAATACGCAACATTGGAAGAATACAAAGAAAAAGTTAAGACGAATCAAACCGACAAAGAACAGCAGCTGGTCTATCTCTATGCTTCAGATAAAAGCAAACAACATAGTTTCATTGAAGCGGCAAAAAATAAAAGTTACGATGTGCTTTCGTTTGATGGCGTCTTAGACAGCCACTTCATTAACACGCTGGAACAAAAACTTGAAAAGACTCAGATAAAGCGCGTTGATAGCGACACGGCAGAAAAACTGATCAGCAAAGATGAAAAGCTCGAGAGTGTTCTGAATAAAGATCAGGAAGATCAGGTGAAAAGTATTTTTGACAAGGCCATCAGTAATACCAATATGACGGTGGCCATTGAGCCTATGTCACCCGATGATCTGCCGGTGGTTATTACTATGAGCGAGTTTATGCGCAGGATGAAAGACATGGCTAAAACCGGTGGCGGTTACGGATTCATGGGCACCATGCCTGACAATTATAATGTCGCCATAAACGGTAATCACACCATTGTGCAGAAGATTCTTAATGCCGAGACAGAAGAGCAAAAAACGAAGCTCGCAAAACAGGCATACGATCTGGCATTGCTTTCACAGAATATGCTGACAGGCTCTGAGCTGACTAATTTTATCAAACGAAGTGTTGAAATGGTTTCCTGAAATGCTATGGACAAAGATGGCAAGACCCCAATAGATTTGGGGTCTTTTTTTTTAAGATAAGATTGGCCAGTTCTTTTGTCGACGACTAGAGGTGATTGCTTTATCAATCTAATGGCTTTTAGACCGCCGACTTTCGGAAATTGTGCCAGGGATTAGCTAATTTTTCACCTTTTCCTTCCTAATTGTTAGATCAAAGGTTCAGCAAGAATTCCCACGGCATTAAAATTTTCGGTAATATTTTTTAACTAATTTCGTTTGTCATTTATTATGAGACGCTTCATACTATTCATTTTTATTCTGCTGACATCTTCTTCCGGCATCATTGCTCAGGTTGATGACCAGGAGCCACAGGATGAGCGTTTTACCATTGACACCCCGGTTACACTTGATTTTGAAAAAGAGGAAGAAGAAGCCAAACCGAAAAAAAAGAAAAAGGTCAAAAAAAAGGTCTTTTACGGAATAAAAACAAAAAAAGGCTTTACCCGGAAAGGCTTTGGCGACAGGGTTACCTATGAATTATTCTACGTGCTGAAGAGACCGCAGAAGCCCGAAACATTTGTCCGCGATCTCTACTGGTATGATTACACGCGTAAAGAGATCAGGAAAACCGAAAAATTTGACCCTGAAAAGGGCGTGTTACTCCACGGACCTTATGTGAAACGGATGGGTGAGGTTGTGCTTGAAAAAGGGATATTTTACAAAGGTACCAAACACGGCCGGTGGTTATCTTTTAATCGCGACAGCGTTTTGATCAACAAGGAAAAATACTTCAAAGGGTGGCCACGGGAATCTTTGGTCAGTTATTATGATCCCCAGGACCGCAAGAAAATGAAGGAGATCACCCCCATTGAATTTGGTGAAAAAGACGGTTACTATTACCGCTTCTATGAGAATGGACAAATGGCCATTGCGGGTGAATACCGGTGGGATCAAAAAATCGGGGACTGGGTAGAATACTATCCCAACAAACGGCGAAAGAAAATAATATCTTATCCTAAAGAACCTTTTAAGGATACCATGCGGCCCTTCATTAAAGCTGAATGGAACGAAAATGGGAAGCAGATTTATACCAATAATAAGACCCGATAATGTAGTGTCCCGAATTTTAGCGAGGGAAACGGATGGCTAGTAGTTAATAGCGTCTTCGAAATGGACGATCTGCGGAGGCGTCCCTAACTTTACAGAAACTATATCAAACCGGATGTGACCCTGCCAGTCGATGCTAAAAATGTATTCTTCCGCGGCACCATAGATCAACCTGCCTTTATAATCATCCACAAAACTTTCCGGCTCCCCAAACGCATTTGAACTACGGGTTTTAACCTCGACAAATATCAACCAATCATCACGCTGAATAATCAGATCAATTTCAGCCCGCTTCCAGCGATAATTTCTGGCCAGGACGCGGAATCCTTTGCCCATCAGATATTCCGCAGCGAGATTTTCTCCATTGGTTCCGGTTTTGATTTTATCGCTCATTCAAATGTCATACCTTTGAAAGCGGAATTTACAATTATGTCAACGACCAAAAAATATATTGAGGGATTTACGCGCCAACTAGCGGATGCCCTAAAAATTTCGGAGAGCATCGATCTGGTTCGCCCGGGCAGCGATATCCGGAATATCGTGATTACCGGAATGGGCGGATCGGGCATCAGCGCCAACCTGATAGAATCTCTTACTTTCGGCCGCATTCCGATCCCGATTACGGTTTGTAAATCCTATAATATTCCACAGTTTGTCAATCCACATACCCTTTTTATTGCGTGCTCTTATAGTGGAAATACAGAGGAAACGATCGCTGCCCTGAACAAGGCAATGTTGAAACGCGCCCAATGTATTGTCATTTCATCCGGAGGAAAATTATTGGAAATTGCCCGTGAGTTCAATCTGTTTTATATACAGTTACCGGGAGGTTCAGAAAGTCCCCGGGCCATGTTAGGTTATAACATGATAGCACTGATGTCTTTGTTGTATCATACTAACCTGATAGGAGCCGCTTTCATTAAGGAAACGGAAAATGCGATTGAATTTCTGAACCGCGGCGAAAAGGGCATTCAGTCTGAGGCGGAACTGATCGCGAAAAAACTAAAGGGAAAATTACCCGTGATCTATTGTGATAGCCGACTTTACGCTATGGCCCTTCGCTTTCAGCAACAATTGAACGAAAACGCGAAGCATATTGCCCATGTGAATACTTTTCCTGAAATGAATCACAATGAACTGGTTGGGTGGAGGTTTCCGGAAAACCTGATGCCGATGCTTCAGGTGATTTACTTGTATTCAGACCATGACCATGAAAGGGTGGAAAAAAGAATGGAAATTTGTCGTGATATCTTTGAGAAACGGTCCAACCCGATCATTGATGTTATTGGAGAAGGCGCCTCTTTATTGGAGCAATATTATTACCTGATTCACCTTACAGACTGGATCTCTTATTATCTGGCAAAAGAAAACGATGTGGAGCCCGATCCCATCGAATCCATCCATTTCCTGAAAACCGAATTGCAAAAAATCAAATAGCCCTCGGAAACCTGGGAACTGCTTCCAGTTTTTTCCTATGAACAAAAAAACTCAATTCATTAGCCTTGGTCTCATCGATTACAAAAATGCCTGGGATTATCAGGTCGAACTTTTTAACAAAATCCTTGCGGTAAAAGCAGACAACAGATCCCTTCCTGCCGAACAGCAAAAAGAGACGGAGAACTACTTGCTTTTTTGTGAACATCCGCATGTATTTACCTTAGGCAAAAGCGGCGATGAAGCCAATCTTTTGATTGACAAAAGTCAACTCGACGCGATCCACGCGTCGTATTATCACATTAACCGAGGGGGTGACATTACCTATCACGGCCCTGGCCAGGTCGTAGGATATCCGGTAATCGATATGGAAAATTTTTTTACAGACATCCATCGGTATATGCGCTTTCTTGAACAAGCTGTCATCAATACCCTGTTGGAATTTCAGATCTCCTGCGGGCGCATTGAAGGACTCACCGGGGTTTGGATCAACCACGAGCGTCCTGAAAACGCAAGGAAAATCTGCGCCCTTGGCGTAAAGACCAGCCGCTGGGTAACCCAGCACGGTTTCGCTCTCAATATTAATACCGACTTGCGGTATTTCGATTACATTATTCCGTGTGGTATTCAGGAAAAATCGGTCACATCCCTGGAAAGGGAACTGGGAAGCAAACAGGATTTGTTACAGGTGGAAACCATTTTGAAGGAAAAAATCAGGGAACAATTTGGAATGATTTGGATACCTTAAAGTGCCGGTCAGGGTGGGTCAATGGTCAATGGTCAATGGTCAATGGTCAATGGTCAATGGTCAATGGTCAATGGTCAATGGTCAATGGTCAATGGTCAATGGTCAATG
>JAYSOP010000531.1:0-6297 GCA_043722905.1 Chryseolinea sp. | reverse complement strand
GCCGCAAGGATAAGATTCATTTTTGCATCAAGGCCTTTGTGCATCCAAACAATATTTTTATTCATTCCCAAAGCACCTCCTCCGTAATATTGGAGAGCGCAGAGGGATCGCGAGTTTTCAATGAATTCATAACCCAATGCAGGCATCGAACGCGGATCATCCCCATTTTTGTTGGAATTCGTCGGGGAAAGAAAGATTATTCTTTCTCCGTTGGTTAGTAAAGATTCGTCCTTGCCATTGGCGTTGCTGCCACGTGTTAAATTTATAATCAAAGCCCATGTTTCGCTCGTGTCGCCATTAATAGTAATGAAGGCGGAGAAATTCTGAGTCTTCAGCAAAAGTTCATCACTCCCCAACCAAAAATGTGGAATTAGTTCGACTTCATTCAGCGATTTGATCTTAATGTTATTTGCGGCATTTACACTTGCAAAATCAGTTGCTTTATTACCTAGTACAAAGGAGAATTTTTCGGTGGATTTACTTTCTGTTTTAGTATTGAAAAAATTACCTTTTGCAGTTGTGGTTGTCCATCCCGTTTTACCGGAAACAATACCATAATCACCAAAACGGATCTTCCAGGTCTTGCCAACCATTTGGGTACCCATCTTTACCTTTAGCTCTTCGGCGTGCGCCGCAAGACTGTCGCTGATGACAATATTTTTTTGTGCTTGCGCAAAGCCCGCCACTGCCAACAGCAGGAAGGTGGGCACATAAATTCTGCTTAGATATGAATGCATAGGATTTCGATAATTTAATGAATCATGAATCGATTCAATTGGAGTTTTGGTTTTTGATTTTTTCATTCTATAACCAGTTAAAGTTTCTCGCATTCATGATTTTTAAAACTAGTTAGCTTAATA
The DNA here is from genome assembly GCA_043722905.1 of Chryseolinea sp. GTDB lineage: Bacteria > Bacteroidota > Bacteroidia > Cytophagales > Cyclobacteriaceae > Chryseosolibacter. The sequence goes on along the minus strand of JAYSOP010000531.1, from coordinate 5,437 downwards.
TTTTATTTCGTTTAAAGTATAGAAAATGTCAATATTTGATTAAAATGTCATAAAACCTATATCCAAAAATAGGAGACCTTCGTAGTTCCGGCACCATCTATACAACTTCATGTTTTCACTTGTGCACCGTATAAATGGAAAAGAAGACAAAAGAGATTGGCATAAAAAAGATATTGGGTGCCAGCGTCGCAATCATCACACGTAAATTGTGCGGCACTTTTATGCTTCCGGTAAGTCTGTCAGCATTCAGCATTTGTGTGGATACCAATCAGCGACTATTTGATCATGTGGTGGCTTGAGCAATATTCGTTCAGAGTAGACATCACATGGAAACTGTTTGTATCACCATTGGCATAGGTACCGTCATTTTCCAATTCCATTCGGGCCGCGAAGAAAAACCGCGTGGATAGCCTAAAGTATGAGTGAGATGCGACGGGATGCCCCCTGGTCACCCCGATTACGCGAAACGCTTCATCGGTGGAGGCGGCTTACGGTTTACCCGCCTCAATAAACTCTTCTACCTGCATCTCAAGTATTGGAAGTGGTACCGAACCATTCCGGAGGATGGCGTTGTGGAACGCTCCGATGTTGAAGTCCTTGCCCAGCGATTGCTCAGCCTTCTTACGAAGTTCCTTGATCTTGATCTCTCCGATCTTGTAACTGAGCGCCTGACCTGGCCAGCCGATGTAGCGGTCGATCTCTGTGGTGACTTCATGCAGTGACAGTGCGGTGTTCTCTCCCAGGAATTTCAACGCATCTTCCCGCGACCAGCCCTTGTAGTGAATGCCGGTGTCCACCACCAGCCTGCACGCGCGCCACATTTCGTATGTGTAGCGGCCAAAAAGTTCGTAGGGCGTGGAGTACATGCCCATCTCTTCGCCGAGGTATTCACAATAGAGTCCCCATCCTTCGCCGAATGCGCTGATGTAATATTCATTGCGGAATGCAGGCATCGCTGGGTCTTTCATCTCCTCTGCCAGCGTTTTTTGCAGGTGATGACCCGGCACCGCTTCGTGCACGGTCAGCGCGGGTATCGTGTAGAGTGTGCGGCTCCTTAGGTTGTAGGTGTTCACCCAGTAAATACCGGCACGCTTGTCGCTCCACGAACCATCAACGTAGCGACCACCGGTGTAGGTGGGTGCGATGCTGGCGGGTACGGGCTCCACCGTAAAGGGAAGGGTATAGAGGGTGTTGAAGTATTTGGGAAGCTGGCCTTCTGCTTTTTTGGTGAGCCACGAAGCGAAGTTCAGGAGCTCCTGGGGCGTCTTCGCATAGAATTGATCGTCAGTCCGAAGGAATTTCAGGAAGTCAGCGAACGTGCCCTTGAATTTCAAATCCCGGATGATTTTGTCCATCGCAACACGGATGCGCGCCACTTCTGCCAGGCCCAGGTTGTGAACGGAGTCTGGTGTGAGGGGGAGGGTGGAGTAGTGTTTTACCCTGTTCTCATAATATCCTTTTCCCCCCGGTATAAAGCTGATCCCGGGTTTTTCACGTGACACCGCAGCATACTCGGTGGCAAAATATTTTTCAATCTCTTTGTATGTGGCCTGGAGGTTGATGAGGACCCGTTCACTTTGTTCGGTGATGGATTTTCTATCTGTCTCATCTATCTCTGCCGGCATTTTGCCAATGGGGCCATAGAAAAAGGAATCGCGGTAGTCGGCGACGGTCCACAGCTTCATGAGCGCCAGGTTATTTTTTACGATCACAGAAGGAGCCACGATCCCCTGCGCAACACCTTGCTTCATGAGGGTCAGATTCTCCTTCAGCTTGCCCTCGTAGCGGGGTAGCCAGGCCAGGTAGTTGTAGTAGTCATTTGCGGTTTTGAACGGCAGCCGGGAAAGTCCGTATGACAAGCCGTTGAAGAACCCTCCCTCCGCATTGAAAGGGATGAGAAACATCTTGTATTCGAAGAAGGCGATCTGATCGTTCAGGTTGATGAGCATCACGGTCCTGCTGATCTTCTCCAGGGCGGTCAGCGAATTGTCGGTGATGGCTTCCAGCGCAGCCTTGAATTTTTTCAGGGAGTCGGCTTTTTTCTGCTGCGCTTCGAACGAATCCGAACTCCAGGCTGTGAGCGGGTGATAGCCCTTGAAGATGCTGTCTTCCGCCGCGACCGTGTACTTGTCGATGACGTCGAAGAGGCGGCCGAGTTCCTCATTTCTGGAAGCCGGGCCAGCCTGTTGGTTATTTTCCTGACAAGCTAAAAGCAGGACCAGCAGAACAAATAGAGCGTTTTTCATCGGGCTTGAATTTAGGAATGAAAGGTAAGGCGGATTCTGGGAAAATCATCGAATTTTGCTAAACCAAAAACTATCTGTCATGAGCAATCGGCCTTTAGAAGAAATTGATCTTAAGCTGACACCAATTGGCGTTATCGAATCTGTTCTTTCCAATGTTGAGGACGCACCTTGCCAGGGATTCCAGGAGCACCTGAAGTCTGGATTAAGATCAATAAGAATGTAGCAAGGGATCAGAGACATTCATGATAGTGACCAAGGTCATTGTCATCACCTGGCTGCATCTTTCAGACCGTCGCATGCTAAAAGTGCATCCCCAGGACAATGCTTACGTAAAACTCCGCCCGGATACAAACACTCCAACCTTCGAACGTAAGTTGACATCCATTCGTGACACCTATTTGGTTTTACATCTATAGTTTTGTTTCCTTCGCCTTTGAAGTTCTTCTGGTGATTTTAGCAATACTTTTTTCAATGCATTGTCAGGGAAACAGTTGTCTGTGCCCTGGACGATCGGGTGTTCCTGCCGACCCTGATCATAGCCTCAATCATCGTAGGCATAGTCGCTGGCGTTTACCCTGCCTTTTATCTTTCAGCGTTCAGTCCGGTGGACGTGCTCAAAGGAAGTGTGAACCGTGGTAACAAAAGCTCGGGAATGCGCATCCGGGTTCGATATTCGTTCTTCTAATTTTTCAAGTTTTGTATTCAGTTTTCCGAGGTTTTGTTCCATGTTCAACCGATCCTCCTTTCCAGAATTTGCTAAGGCTTCACAAATGTGAAGGAATTGTTCCTTTAAAGGAGATAGATAAAGCCTGTTAAATTCATACGTTTTAAGAAGCTCTTCGAACAAACTGTGCATGGATTTAGCACTTCTGTTGCACTTGCATCCGATCCGGTTGCATTTGTAATAATGGAGATTTTTCTTTCTTACAATGTATCCTGTGAAAGGAGTATCACAGTCAGCACACCTTAAAAAATTCCTTAGCGGTCACATTAGTATTCTTACTCTTCTTGTACCCAAATGCATTCTTTTTAGCCCATCATTTGCCCTCAGGAACAATTCCTCGGAGATCAAGTCATGCTTTCCATTAACTATCTGGCCCTCCAGGAGTCCGTGGGCAATATATCCGCAGTAAAAGGGATTTCTTAAAACCTCTGAACGAGCTACCGTGAAAATTCGACCAAGATTAAATGAAAAAAAGCGACTCGTGGGTCGCTTCTTCACTAAGTAGCCCCGACAGGAATCGAACCTGTATCAAAAGTTTAGGAAACTTCTATTCTATCCATTGAACTACGGGGCCAAAATGGCTGGCGGTTAACTGTTGCCGGCAAAATCAGGTTCAAAATTAATGGAAAGTTGGTGGGTAAAAAATTTAATTCCCCGGCGGCCGCTAAAAAAACACTCTTGTCACCCGTTCCTTGCTTCTCTACGCGATTACACTATCATCCCTTTCGACTTTTCAAAACCCCTATATCCCTATATCCCTATACCCCTATACCCCCTATTTCCTTCCGATGGAAGGCCACATTCAATATCGGAGATTCCAGTTTAATAACATCGCTGACGTCTCCCAATATTTCATCTATAAGTCCGAAGGCTTTTGCCTCAACGGCGCTCAGATAGCGGTCGCGGATAAAATATTCCTCGATTTCTTTCCAGGTATGTCCGGAGTGTTTACCCATCAGATGGAATAGTTGTATTTGTAGCCGCTCTTGCTCGCGTGTCGCAATGCGAACATCCTCCGTATAGCCACGGCTCCCACCTCCCGTAGGATGCATATGGATCGTGGCATGGGGCAATGCATAGCGGTTTCCTTTGGCACCACATGTTAAGAGCGCCGTACCCATGCTGCCGGAAAATCCAATACAAAGCGTGTGGACCGGGGCGGAGATCATTTGCATGGTATCATAAATGGCCAGCCCTGCATACACAGCACCTCCCGGACTCTGAATGTAAAGTTGAATAGGTCGTTTGGGGTCAAGACTATTCAGGTAGAGGAGTTGCGCAATAATCACATTCGCCACCGCGTCATCGATGGCGGTTCCCAGGATCACAATCCGTTCCTTTAACAAAAGACTGAATATGTCATAAGCTCTTTCTCCCCTGGAAGAGTTATCAATCACCATGGGAATAACACTGGCATGTATCATCTGAATAAGTAATTAAAAAAATTGAAGAATGCTCTTCCTGAAAGTGGTTTTATCCGGCCGGTTAAATAATCGTTCATGTACTGTCTCTGCCTGTTGTTTCAATCTTCTTTGTCTGTAAGATCGGAGAAGGCCGTAGATTTTCTGTTGTAATGAAACATTCACCCGAAAATGATAATCGTTCTGCATGCGTCGTTCAAAAGCCAGTAGTTCCTCGACGCCTAATTCGTCCTTTAAATAACCTTCGATATATTTTATTTCACTCAAAGAAGTCCTCATACGATATGGAATGATGTTTAACTACCTCCCTGACTTTTTCAATGCATTTATATTTCTGCACGGCAGCAGAATGTTCACTTGAAAAATTCCACAATGCTGAAATGTTTACAAGGCTTACTTTTTCTATGTAAAAGGAAACCAGTAAATCCAGGCACCTCTTTCCTGTGCGCTCTAAAAGGTCAAGTAATTTCGAATCATTTAAGGTTGGCTCTAATGGTGTTGTTAGCTCGTTTGAATTTTCTTCTAATTTTACCTTTCTAACTTCCTTTTTTACCTTGTGAAACCACAGGTGCCGGGAAATTCCAGTAATGTAATTGACCTCAGATGGCAAGGACTGACGGACCCTTCCTTTTTCATAATAGATTACCAGCGCATCGTGAAAAATATCTTTAGCGTCCTCAAAAGTCCCGCCGTTTTTGCTGATAAATCTGGCCACTTGAACAAACCCTGGTTCATAAATCCTTTCAAACAACTGGTCGGCGGTTTCTGTAAGGGATTCTTTCTTTAACTCCAAAACTTCCATGCGTGTGTTTTTAGTATGAGTGCAAAAAGTCGGACGGTTATCACCGGGAATAATGATTTATTTCAATTTAATTTTTTTCCGTTGAAAAATCACACAATAGTGGCAATTTCGAATACGCCATTTTCATCGGAAATCCACACTAACATTTCATAAAATTCTCTATCTTTAACCTGATGAAATTAAACATTTTCACATATCATCTCCTCGCCGGAATAGTGTTTGCGTAGTTGCAGGCCATCGCTCT
>JAYSOP010000530.1:0-2546 GCA_043722905.1 Chryseolinea sp. | reverse complement strand
CTTCCGATCTTGCACTGCAATAAATAAAAGAGCACCATTGTCATTTGCTGCCTGCCCCAATTTCCATTTTTCAACAACCCGCAGAGTATAATCCTCTATAGGTTCGTCGTTTAACGTGGGGACAATCAGTATGGCAATTTGATTGGAGGTGGAATCCTCATGTGCCTTGAGTTGTTGTTCAAGGCCATTGATAAATTCCGCACTCAATATTTTAGCCTTATCGTGAATTCGGGTGCCCCACAATTCCGGAATCTGCAATTGTGCGGAGGTAAAAACGGGAATAAGGAACGTTATAAATATGATTATTTTTTTCATTGCTTGGTCGTAGGTCGGGTTAACTAAATACGTAGGTCATCACGCAGTTCATTGATATCATCAGCGGTTTTGTGAAATCCTTTTTCAAGAAGGATCTCGCCGCAACGTTTGACGCCGGCTTCCACACCCTCAATGATCTTCCCCGAACGGATATAGCCAACCAGTTCGGCAACTATTTTATCCCATTCCTTTTGTTCTACCACCTTACTGATGCCCCTGTCAGCCATCACGATCACTTCGTGTTCGAAAAAACTGATGAAGACCATAATGCCAGTGCGATGTCTTGTGTTAAAAATTTCCTCTTCTAAAAAAGCATTTTCTGCCCGTTGGCGGCATGTCTCATCCATTAGATTTCTGGAAATAAGCCAACGCTTCACCTGTTCTGAAAGATTCGGGACAAGCGCTCCGAGCGCACCACCGATCATCACTACGGTAAAAATAAAGACTGGATCATAATATAAAGTGTTCGTAGCGTCTTCGATTACATACCGGTCGAGTATGATCATGAGAATAAATATAAATGTCGCGACGATGAGGCTGGCTTTATAATTCGCGACGATATACCCACCGCTCTTTTCTACTATAACCGGTACGATTTCACCAGAGATGTTTTGTTCGGCTTCCTTTACAGCAATTTTTATTCTTTGGAGGTCTTCCTCGCTGAATTTCTTTTTAAGCTTCATAGGGTAAGTTTATTGACCAAAGATAACATTGCCCGTCATTATTTCAGACCCTAAGCCTGCAGCACCATGAATTTAGTCTGCCGAAAATGCAAGAACTTTTGGTTCATGAACTATTATCGATCATCTATGTTATTGAAATCCATTAGGATGCCGACCACTTAAGACGCTGAAAAAAAATGGCTAACCGCCTCAGCAGATAAAGGTTAACGAAGTTGTTTCAGGTACAATTGAATGGAATTTTCAAGGCCAAGATAAAGGGCATCACAAATCAGCGCGTGGCCGATGGATACTTCTTCAAGGTGTGGTACATGCGTGTTAAAAAAATTAAGATTATGCAGATCGAGGTCATGACCAGCATTTACTCCCATCCCTAATTCATGAGCGATTTTTGCGCTTTCAGCATAGGGCTTAATGGAAATTGCCTTGGCGACTTTAAATTCGCGGGCGTAAGGTTCCGTGTAAAGTTCAATTCGATCGGCGTTTACGCGGGCTGCACCTTCCACCATTCTTAAGACGGGGTCAACAAAAATAGAAACCCGAACACCTGAACCCTTGATTTCATTCACTTTTTGGCGGAGAAAATCTGCGTGATGAACAGTATCCCACCCTGAATTGGATGTTATGGCATCGGGTCCATCCGGAACCAGGGTAGCCTGCGCAGGTTTAACCTCCCGTATCAAATTCATAAACCGCTCATCCGGGTATCCTTCAATATTAAATTCCGTTTTAACAACATTCTTTAAAAGCATCACGTCGGAAAATCGGATATGCCTCTCATCAGGCCTGGGGTGAACGGTAATCCCCTGGGCACCGAAACGCTCACAGTCAATAGCTGCTCTGATTACATCAGGATTATTTCCTCCACGCGCGTTTCGGAGTGTGGCAATTTTATTAATATTGACGCTGAGTCGTGTCACAGAAAAGGTTTATTCACAGATAACCTAATAAGTGCAAATTATGTTCGAAAAAACCATAACCACAAAACAATGGGGCTAAAGCAACAAATTGATGCCGATATCAAAACAGCCATGTTGGCAAAAAATAAAGAGGAGCTTGAAGCATTGCGAAGCATAAAATCCATGATCCTTCTGGCCGAAACAGAAAAAGGAATAAGCGAAGAAATAAATTCTGACGCTGAGAAAAAACTTTTAATGAAAGCTGCAAAACAACGAAAGGAATCTGCTGAAATTTTTGAACAGCAGCACCGGAAAGACCTTGCAGAAAGAGAGTTATTACAACTGGGCGTCATAAACCGATACTTACCAAAACAATTATCAGAAGAGGAAATAAAAACAGCCTTGCGCGGCGTTATAGTGGAGGTGGGTGCCTCCGGTCCTCAGGATATGGGGAAAGTAATGGGTGTTGCCAGCAAAAAATTAGCGGGTCAGGCCGATGGAAAAACGATCTCCGAACTGGTAAAAAAATTGTTATCCTCTTGAGCACTGCCGATGTAGCCCTGATGGTTTTGATACTAATAGGAGCGTTCAGTGGCTACAGACAAGGCTTTTTAATGGAGCTTTTTTCTCTTAGTGCGATTTTATTGGGGGT
>JAYSOP010000529.1:0-1865 GCA_043722905.1 Chryseolinea sp. | reverse complement strand
AGCTGGGCCTTGATCCGGGCAGGTAGCACTAACCTGCCTTTTGAGTCAAGCTTACATTCATATTCACTGGTGAAGAAAGTCATAGACGGGTAGTGGTTGTTGTCTTTTCCTCCTAAGCAAACATAGCAATTTTAAACCACTTTCAACCACTTTGAACCACTTTTTTGCATTTTCCAGTCAAAACGGCCATAAAACCCGAAAATTGGGGCTCTTAAGGCCGGAAAACATTAAATAATCAGGCTATTATTCCTTTGGAAAACAGGCTTTGGATGTCATTGGGGCTTAGGTTCAACAGTCGCTTCAGAATAGATCCTGTGTGTTCGCCCAGACGTGGAGGGGGTAGAAAGTGGGGATTGTCGTTTTGATCCAAATTTGCCACGTAAGTTTTGAGCCCTTCCAATCCCGCCGAAGACAATAAGAGCGGCAATGCTTCTCTCTCATTAAGCACTTCTTGCACATTGCGGATAAGGCCGGCAGGCACCAGACTTTTATTGAATGCCGCCATCAGATCCACCGACTGAAAACCGCTGATGGCATGGGCAATGTGGTCATTCAGAGATACGCGGTTTTGCACTCGCAGAACGTTGGTTTTAAAGCGAAAATCCTTGGAAATCTCCGCAATTTTGAGTATATTAATCAATTGACTGAACTGATAATCCGTACCGACAGCCAGTAAAATTTCCTTCCCATCCGCTGTTAAAAATACATCCCCGTAAGGGGCAATATTAGGATGCGCGGACCCCTGTTTCTGAGGTAGTTTTTGTGTTAATAAAAAATTTGTAGCCTGATTTGCCAGCGACGCAACAGCTGCCTGAAATAAGGAAACTTCCACGAGCTTCCCCTTTCCAGTTTGGACTTTTTCAAGCAAAGCCAGCAGCAGCCCTTCCTTTAATTGATGTCCCGCCAAAATATCCATCAAGGCCACCGGCATCTTCAGTGACTTGCCGCCCGGCTCGCCATTCATGGACATAAACCCCGCCTCCGCCTGAATTATCGCATCATAACCAACCCTTGGGTTATGTGAACCGTAACCCGTGATCTGGCCATAAATCAAACCCGGATGATTATTTGACAAACGGGTATAATCCACGCCCAATTTTTCAGCATCACCCGGCTTATAACTGGCAATGACAATGTCGCACGACAAAGCTAGTTTGTAAACAATTTCACGACCCTCCTCGGTAGCCAAATCCAGTGCGATCGATTGTTTCCCCCAATTAACAGCACAGAAATAGGCAGAACGATCGTCTGTTTTTTCGGCTGGAGACTTCCAGCTTCTGGTGACGTCTCCCGAAGTTTTCAAATTTTCTACTTTAATAACCTCGGCACCCAGCTCGGCAAAAAACTGGCCTACCCCTGGTCCGGCAAGTACCGAAGCAAGCTCAAGAATTTTAATGTCCCTTAATTGGCCCAACGAGAAAGTTTAGAATGGTTTTATGGTAATATTTAACCCTTACCCAAAATTGTAAATCATTTCTCGCATTTTTGTGTTTTGTCCTCACATAAAGAACAAGCATGAATCGTTTTTTGATGGTTGGGTTAATTTTAATGGTTTTTGGAGCTTGCAAACCCGAGGCGGAAATCACAAATGCTTTAAAAACCGGAATCTGGAGAGCTGTAGTTGAAATTCAGGCGCAGCAGTTGCCCTTCAACCTGGAGGTCACAAGAAATGAAAAAGGGGGATATCACTTTTATCTCATCAACGCAGCAGAGCGGTTGTTGCTGGATGAAGTGTACATTAAAGAGGATTCAATTAACATTGTTCTTCACGTTTTTGATGCGGATATAAAAGCGCGCATCAGCGGAGACTCACTGACGGGAATATTTTCGAAAAATTACGAGAAGGATTATCATCTTCCCTTTCG
>JAYSOP010000528.1:0-1919 GCA_043722905.1 Chryseolinea sp. | reverse complement strand
TGGTGCTTTCCCCAACCAGAAGAAACATGGTGATGCCACGAAACAAATCCACTGAGGTCATTCTACCCAAAATAATGGGAGGGTTTTCGGAAATTCTATTCATTTCAGTTTTATCGGTAATGCTGACAATTAACAAAAATCAAACTAAAGGGCCAACCACTTTACTTTGCCTGACAATATCAGGGAAGGTACGCCTCCTTTCCATAAATATGAATAAAAAAAGAATCAGATCCTGAAGAGTTTGTTAAACGGGGAAATATTCCAGCGTGCAAAAATGAACCTGGCAAACTCCATTTAACCCGTCTAATTACAAACTGAACAAAACCCTGCATTTTAATGAGAACTCTTCCTTCAATGGAGGTCGAGGGGTATGGGTAAACATCATGCCCAATCCATCAACAGTAAATACCTTTCTGAAGAATTGAAATGCGACTCCACTTTAAAAAAAAACCTTCCTGAATCTTCAGGAAGGTTCTCTTGATATAAAATAGCAAAGTCAATCTTTCTTTGCAATAACATTCTTCGGAAGTGACTGCATCTCCGGGGTCCTTTTCGTTTTCTTCTGAACGATAGCCGTGCCATAAGAGTCAACAGATAAGAAAACTATAGTCTCAGGATTGTGCATTGTGATATAATATTTAGTGATGCCATCTTTCAACATTTCATAAACATGGGCAATCGTAAATGCACCCGTTTTATTCTCCAAACTTGCTTTTTTCTGATTGAAGCCCGTTTGAATAGTAAGGGGAAGGTCATCCACTGATCTTACTTTGCGGCTAGTGGCGATAAGTTTTCCTTCTTCACTAAAAAAAGCGAGATAAGAATTACCCAGGTGGGAGAACCGTGCCTTTGTGATTTTTTTTGGCAAGGAGGACCATCGTACATTACTGGCACCCTGAAAGGATTCCTGAAAACTACTCAGCACAGAAGCGCTCACCTGAATACTATCCTGAGCTTTGAGATTGGTCAGGGAGATTACCATTAATACTGCCCCGATAATGATGTTCTTTTTCATAACCGTTTTGTTTAAGTGGAAAATTTGTTTCCCCTTCATGAAACAAGCGTGGAAAAGTAACCTTCATTTTTAAGAAAAAAACGTTAACTTTAGTTGACCTGCCCCTTGGAGAAAAAAAATCTGATCGCAGGGTTACCTTCGATTTCCTTTTTCATAAAGGCTACATCATATGTCAGATAACCGCATCATATTGAAAATACGGGCAGTAGTTCAAGCGGAATTGGGGATGATCTATGAAGAGCAGCGGGCGGAATTTATCCATTGGATGACCAGGGAATTTCATTGCTCCATGGACGACAGCAAGGACGTCTATCAACGTGAAGTCAGGGAAACTTGAACACCTGGTGAGCAGCGTTAAGACATACCTTTTTGGCATCGGTAAAAACGTAGCCAGGGAAAATATGAGAAAAGCCAAGAGAAACGTCCCGATCACTCAGGAAAAATGGCTTAAAGAATACCTGATCGATGAGCCTGAACAACCGGTGGACGAAAATCTTTTCACAGTTGCACAAAACGCGCTAAACGATTTGGGACAACCCTGCCAACAACTGTTAGAGATGTATTATTATGAAAAGAAAAGCATGGAAGAGATAAGTGAAAAGTTGAATTATAAGAATGCGGATACGGGCTAAAAATCAAAAATGCAAGTGAATGGCAAGGTTGCGCAAACTTTTTGGAAAGGAACTGATTTCAACCGCTATCCCCACCACACTATGAAAAATTCTTTACACGATATTGACCTCATTGAACGATATTTTGAGAATAATATGACGGACGCAGAGGTCGGCAACGTGAAGGAGCGCCTGGAAAACGATTCTGAATTTCAAAAACTTTTTAACCGGGAGAAATTACTTATTAACACAGTCCGGTACCAGGCAGCCCAACAGGATCTGAATTACCTCAA
>JAYSOP010000527.1:0-5239 GCA_043722905.1 Chryseolinea sp. | reverse complement strand
AGATTACCACCCAATAGAATATCCTGATAACCATCCAAATCAAAGTCGTTTATTTCAATTCCATATACAGGCGAAAACTGGGCTTCCATTGGCAGATGTTTTAACATAAATCTTCCTTTGCCATCGTTCAAAAGAACGCTGGTGCCTAGTTCATATGCATACAAGGTGAAAGCATTTTTTAATTGCTCGGGGCTAAAAATATCCGATAAAGTTTCATTCTTATAATTCTCATATTTCAGGTATTTTTTTTTCAATGATGGTATTTCACTCACCAGATCATGGCGTAAAGCCATAGGATAACTTTTATCTCCATTGTAGCTGCAAATGATTTGCTCGACGGTACCATTTGAGTCAAAATCGTTAATGTACATGCATACTGGCTTTTCAACAGAGGCTCTAAACCTGGAATTCAAACCATGGTTGCCCACTACAAAATCAAGGTCTCCATCCTGATCCAAATCTGAACCCTCTATACGATTCCACCATCCATTGCTTCTATCCAGGCCTGCAGTATCCGTGCGATCGACAAACTTCCCAGCCTCATTGATGAAAACCCTGATCGGCATATATTCTCCCACAATTACCAGATCCTGATCCTTATCTCCATCAACATCAGCCCACTCAGAATCGGTTATCATTCCAATATCCTCCAACCCGGGGGCTATTTCCTTTGAAACCCGCTTAAAGTTTCCTTTGCCATCATTATTCAAGATATAGCCACTCATAGGAGCTCCGTATAAAAAACCCAGAATGCGTCCGCCGACGAACAAATCAAGATCTTCGTCACCGTCATAGTCTGCGGCTTTAACGGCAGAGGTACTCTCAAAACTCATTGTAGGAAGGATCTGCTCAGATTTCTTAAAATTTCCGGCGCCATCATTGAAGTATAGCCTGTCGATCAAAGCCAGTGAAGTATTTGAAAACTCGTTACCGCCACTGCAAACATATAAGTCCGTATCGCCATCGCCATCCGCATCGAAAAACACACTTCCCATATCTTCGGATGCCTTGTCTTTTTCAAACAATTCCAAATTCGTTGGCTTAAACGAGCCTTTTGCAGTTTGAACAAATAATGCTCCAGGCTGGTCCTTTGCTCCTCCTATATAAAAATCATCTAATCCATCACCATTAATATCACCTTTGCTCATGCGGGGCCCTTCGGTGCTTAGCATGTGATAGATTAAGTGATCCCTGTCAAAATCGACGAACTCATTCTCTTTGTGCTTAAACTCAACCAAGTCACTCACAGGTCGAAAAACAGAATTTAAGCTGGGTTCTCCATTGTCAAAATTACCGGCTTTTAAAAAAACGGCATTTTTCTGATCCAGAAAAATTGTCTGATTCGTAGCCGTATTTTCCAGGACATTCCCCCTTCCATCAGGCCATTCTATCACAATTTGTTCTACAGTATCTATAGATCCAAGACCAATACCAGGACGGGGGTCAACAGAAGATTGAAAGCCACGGATGGGCATTTGTTCAACATAGAAAGTTTTCCCTTTGTGTTTTACGGTAATTTTTGTGCCGAAAGCGAAGGTATTTTTTTCAGACCCTTTTAGACTGAAATTGATGTAATGATTTTCCGGGAATAGATGATTAGCTTCATTTCGGAGAACGGTTGCCACCATATTCACATTATTTATGATCAAATCCATGTCCCCATCATTATCTATGTCGCCATAAGCAGCACCATTAGAAAAATTCGGCTCACCCAGTCCCCATTCTTCGGCCTTATCTTCAAATGACAGGTTACCCATATTCTGAAAGGCAAAATTTGGAATAGGCGTAGACGGAATAGATTCTATAAGTTTTTTGTAATCCACGCCATTGCCGGAGATGACCGTTTTAACAATTTCGGAGGTGGACACATACTGAAGGTAATCCTGATTGGTCAGGTCCTGGAAAATACCATTGGAAACAAAAATGTCTTTCAACCCATCATTATCCATATCAAACATCAAAGCGCCCCAACTCCAATCAGTAGCCTCTACACCAGACAACCGGCCAATCTCGCTGAAGGTTTGATCACCATTATTAAGCTGAAGCATGTTTCGTGTAAATTGGTGGTAATAGTCATTTTGCACGTTATAGCTGTAACGATCCCAGTTTTCAAATGTAGTGACGGTCTTAAGCCTTGCATTTTCCTTTGGTAACATTTCTGTAACAAAAATGTCGGGATAGGAATCATTATTTATATCAGCAAGATCGGCCCCCATCGATGCCCCACTGATGGATTTCATCTGTTCGGTTAAACATTCCTTAAATGTCCCATCCCGGTTATTTATGTATAAGTAGTCCCGTTCAAAAAAATCATTCGAAACATAAATATCCATCCAACCATCTTTATCGATATCACCTAACGTTACCCCTAGTCCAAAACCAATTACGCTTCCAAAAATACCGGCTTGCTCACTTACGTCTTTAAACTTTCCTCCATCGTTCCTCATCAGTTTATCCCCACCTAGAGAATCTCGCTTTGGACGCTCATTTTTGCGGAGATTAAAACTACCGATAGGCTGGAACGAGTTGTTAAGGATGTAAAGATCAAGGTCACCATCCTTGTCATAATCAAAAAAAGCTGACTGCGTCGTGTATCCTCGATCGGCAATTCCATATTCCTTCGCCCTTTCTGTAAAAGTCAGGTTTCCATTGTTAATGAAAAGTTCATTCTCCTTGTTGTCACCCTTAACATCACCAGAATTGCAGACGTAAATATCGATTAACCCGTCTCCATTCACGTCTGCCATAGCCACCCCAGTAGACCACGCTTTTGTTCCTTCGACACCAGCTTTGAGAGTTATATCTTCAAACTCAAAATTACCTTTGTTCAGGTATAATTTGTTTGGTTCAACATTTCCGGTAAAGTATATATCGAGCAAACCATCGTTATTAATGTCCCCAAGGGCGACCCCTCCCCCATTATAATAATTTCTATAGGTATAAATATTAAACGCCTTGTCGAATGGGAGATTATTTGAAAAAAGAATACCACTATTTCCAGGGTCTACCGTGGTAAATAAAGAACTTTCCGGTTTTTCGGATGGTGAACAACCCGCGATCAGCAAAGCACCAAGAACATGCACAAATAAAACGAAATTACTTCGGGGCATATGACTGAATATTTGCATTACAATATATTCAGTTATTAAGCTCTTCATCCGGACCTGTCTCTTCCTCAGCCTTCCTTTCCTTCTCCAGTTCCAGATCAGTAAACACGGCCTGCACAAACTGATCGTCCCTGATAAATAAGTTGATCCTTCTTTTCCCATCCATCTTAATGTAGATCCTGCCCATACGGGGGTGTTCTAATATTTTAAAGTCTTCCCCGTACCATTTTTTAAAAACAGGGAGCATTTTTAAAAACAACTCGTCAGAACTGTACTGCTTATTCCATGGCGCCCATGCCTGATAGGAGAACGTTACAGGCATCTCGACAATCTTATCCTTGAAAAAGGTGGGATAAAATCGCATCATGACTGGTTGATCAAATTCTTTCGCTAGAACATATTCTACTGCCTGATTCGTCGGTGAATGAGTAAAAATCTTTTTTTTGTTGTAGGCCCAACAGTGATCATAAAATGCGGTCTTCTCCATCCCCAGTGAGATCCCCAAAAACAAGCTGTCATACTTTTTATCACTCGATTCGCCCCATCTAAATTTCTTACCATCACACGAAATCATGGATAACCATAGAACCGCTACACAATAAAAAACCGGCATTTGTTTCATTTTCATCACAACAAAGTTAATAGCTTAATGCTTCTATCTGCGCATTATTTTTACCAATCAATATCAATGGCTTACCCTTGTTTACTATCTTTTCGAAGGCTCTGATTTCGCCTCTGATATCTACACCTGACTCGTCAGCTGAAAGTGATTCAAAGTTACCTTTACCATCTCCTTTTAAAAAAAGCCCATAGCTTCCAGCGTAAATGCCTGTCTCAGGTTTAGCTTTATGCAAATTTCCTCCCAGCAGTATATCAACGTTATCGTCATGGTTGAAATCGTCCACAGTTATACCGTAAACAGGGGAAAACTGTGCTTCAATCGGAAGGTCATGTCTGGAGAATGTGCCATTCTTATTGTTCATCCAGGCAGAAGTTTCAAATGTATAGACGTTTAATACCAAAGCATGCTCAAGTTGTTCCGCCGAAAATATATCAGCCATGGTTTTATGGCTATAATCCTTATAGCGAAGGTACTTTTTCTTTAGTGAAGGAATTTGCGTCACCAGATCCTGTCTCAACACTAAAGGGAAAGATGTGCCACTATCGTATCTGGTAATGATATTCTCAATTGATCCATTCTCATCAAAGTCATTTATATACATTGAAACGGGTTCATTTTCTGAAGCCTTGAATCGTGAATTTAGTCCATGATTTCCGGAAACAAAATCAACCCAACCATCCTTGTTAAAATCACCAACTTCAACTGAGTTATACCACCCATTGGTTTTCGTAAAGCCGTAATCCGCGCTTCTGTCAGCAAATCTTCCATTTTCATTTATAAATAATTTAATGGACATCCATTCCCCTACCACCAGTAAATCGGAATTTCCATCATTATTGGCATCAATCCATTTGGCATCGGTAATTAATCCCAATCTTAAAAGTTGTGGAGCGATGGTATTTGTTGCATTGGTAAAATTACCCTTACCATCGTTGATTAAAATGTAGCCGTTTGCCGGGGCACCGTATAAGGAAGGTATGAGACGGGCGCCAACAAATAAATCCTGGTCTCCATCCTTATCCCAATCATTGGCAATGACAGTGGAAGTGCTCTCAAAGCTTGTTAGCACAGGAAATTGCGGGCTTTTTTGTAAATCGCCTTTCCCCATATTCAGATAAAGCCGATCAATTAAAGCGGTAGAATTCGATGAGAATTCGTTGCCGCCGCTTGTCACATACAGGTCATCCTTTCCGTCTCCATTGGCATCAAAAAATATACAGTCCGTATCCTCAGAAGCTTTGTCGATTTGAAAAACCTTCGCATTTGAACTGCTAAACGCTCCTGATTTTTTCTGGATAAAAAGTGCCCCCGCCTGATCCTTCGCGCCGCCAATATAAAAATCAGAAAGTCCATCCTGATTAATATCTCCTGCACAGAGACATGGGCCCTCATTTGAGATCATATTAAACAATAACCGATCTCTGTCAAAATCCACAAAATCATTTTCGGAATGCACAAAATCAACACCCGCCAAACCTGGTACCTTAGTGAATAAAGACCTCGTTTTTGC
>JAYSOP010000526.1:0-2054 GCA_043722905.1 Chryseolinea sp. | reverse complement strand
TTAAATGAACTTCCCGGAATTAAAATACACAACTATATTTATAAAAATAAGGGTGATTTAACTTTCAGCGATGAATCAGAATCCTGGGGCATGTCTGATCCAACCTATTCTAATGGGGCCGCCTATGCTGATCTTGATAATGACGGTGATCTTGATCTGGTGATCAACAATATTGATGATGAAGCTTCTATTCTGGAGTGCAGGTTGAGCCAAATGAAAAAGGATACTCCACTAAACTACCTTAGAATTGGATTTAGCGGACCTCTGCTCAACAGGGAAGGTTTCGGAGCAAAAGTTTACATCAAACACAAAGGATCTTTACAGTATCAATACTTTACGCCCTTTCGGGGATATCTTTCTTCTGTAGAACCGTATTTTCACTTCGGCCTGGGTGCGGTAGATCAGGTTGACAGTGTTGAAGTGATATGGCCAGACGGAAAATATCAATTGATTAAAGATGTAAGAGCCAACCAGGTACTGCAAGTCCAGTATTCGTCAGCAGTGGCTCGGCCAATACCTGCCGAGAAATTAAGAAATCCGAAATTGTTTGAGGAAGTCACTGAAACTTACGGTATAAATTATTTTCATAGGGAAAATAATTTTGTTGACTTTAAAGTTCAACCGATTTTACCGCATATGCATTCCCGCAATGGTCCCGGAGTAGCGGTGGGAGATGTAAACGGCGATGGTATGGAAGATTTTTTTGTTGGAGGATCTGCAGGTTTCTCTGGTGCATTGTTTATCCAGACGCGGAACGGAAAATTTGATGAGAAGCCTACTCATGGCCTTGATAGTTTGACAGATAGTATGGGAGTGTTATTTTTTGATGCCGACAATGACACTGATCTGGATTTGTATATTGCCAGTGGCGGAACCGAACATAAAAAAGGATCGGAATTGTATCAGGATCATTTGTATCTGAATGACGGTGATGGAGAATTTATCGAGTCAATACAGGCTCTTCCGCCGATGCCAGTCAGTGGTTCCTGCGTAATAGCGGGCGACTACGATAAAGACGGCGACCTTGATTTATTTGTTGGCGGCAGAGTTTCTCCAGGCGAATACCCCATGCCTGTTAGTAGTTATTTGCTACGCAATGACAGCAAGGCTGGCTCCGCCCTTTTTACAAACGTAAACCAGGAAGACGCGAAGGCTTTGGATAATATCGGGATGGTTTGTTCCGCACTATGGAGTGACTACGATAATGATGGCTGGATAGATTTAATTCTTTCCGGAGAATTTATGGACCTAAAATTTATTCACAACGAAAATGGAAAATTGGTTGAAGCAACAGATGAGACCGGTTTGGAAAATACATCAGGATGGTGGAATAGTTTGCTGGGTGGAGACTTCGATAGGGATGGAGACACAGATTATTTCGCGGGTAATCTTGGAATGAATACTCATTTTCATGCAACCCCTGCGGAACCGCTTTGCATTTACGCCAATGACTATAATAAGGATGGACGAATTGACCCTGTTATGACCTATTATGTCCAGGGTGAAAAATATGTCGGCCATTCAAGAGATCATCTGATTGATCAGATCAATTCAATGCGAGCGAGATTCAGAACCTACACCGCTTATGCCGACGCAACGTTCAAGGAATCGTTTTTACCTGAAGAATTAAAGGAGGCTCATGTAGTTTGTGTTGACCGATTTGAGAGCAGCTATATTGAAAATCTTGGCAATGGAAGATTTACCATCACGACCCTGCCATTACAGGCTCAGATTTCACCCATGTACGGCATGGTCGCTGGAGATTATGACGAGGATGGAAACCTGGATATCCTTGCGGTTGGAAATTCCTATGCCCCGGAAGTTATTTCAGGTCGGGACGACGCTTCTATCGGATGGTATTTGAGAGGTGATGGGAAAGGCAACTTTACTTGCCCGAAAAATTCGGATACCGGATTTATCTGCGACAATGATGCTAAGGGAATGGCGAATGTTGTGCTCGAAGATGGAAAAGAGTTGATTATTGTTGGTAACAATTCAGGTCCACTTAGATCTTACTTGACAACTAAGAAAGGCAGATACTATAGAGCTGAAAA
>JAYSOP010000525.1:0-2950 GCA_043722905.1 Chryseolinea sp. | reverse complement strand
CTTGAGGAGGAGATGCTGGATACAAGCTTTGAAGATTTCAGCGTAGACAGCACGGTTTTCAGAACGCAACTCTACCAACTGTTAAAGGAAAAGCTGGAGATCAATTTTAACCCTGACAATTTCAGGGATGAGCTGATTTCTTTTCAGCAATTCAAAAAAGAGGAATTTGATTTGAAACACCGCAATGGGGAATTAAAACTTTTTCCTGAGGCGGTCCTGGGTATTTTTCCACAGGCGGGTTCTCAACTGGTACCTGATTACCTTAAATTAATTGAGGAAAATACTTTCCTTGATCTGGAAGATTTTTTTCTTCATAAAAATCTTTCTGTCGGGGAGACAACAGGGGTTCAAAAAATCCTTGACAGGCAGGTTTTAAAGGAAGAAAAAATACATACGCCATTTACCATCGATGCTTATCAGGAAAATGCGATCAAAGCCGTGAAGGTGGGGCAATCAATAGTCGTGCAGGGCCCACCGGGAACTGGAAAATCTCAATTGATTTGTAATCTCATCGCCGACGCCATAGCCTCTGGAAAGCGTACGTTGCTGGTTTGTCAGAAACGTGCTGCATTGGATGTGGTGTATAATCGTTTACAGGAGAAGAAACTGGGTGATTTTGTTGGTTTGGTACACGATTTCAGAAATGAGCGGAAAGTGATCTTTAATAAGGTCGCCCGGCAAATCGATAGTATTGAAAACTACAAGTCTGATAACAGAAGTATTGATGTCATTCAAACAGAGCGTAGATTTTTTCAGGTTTGCAGATCAATTGATCAGATCACAGAAGATTTTGAACATTTCAAAGAAGTATTATTTGATGAGCAGGAATGCGGCTTAAGTATCAAAGAACTATATCTCACATCTGATTTTCAGGGGGATACCATTAATATAAGACAGGAGTATCAAAATTTTCCATTTGGCTCTTTGTCGGAATTTTTGAAGGCATTGCGTCAGTATGCGACGTATGCATTAACCTTTGAAAAAAACAGTTATGTATGGCGGGATCGTTGCTCATTTTCCAACTATCAATTAAATGACCTGAAGGAAATTGAAAAGGTTGTCACTGATATTCCGGCATACCAGAAACAAACTCAGGAGCAGATTAAAAACCTGATCAATGTAAGCTTAAATCTCACTGAAGCCGAATCGTTCAGGGCCCGCGAAGATGATGTATTGGGGTTGATCGCTTTACTAAAAACCGAGGCCATTTTTCAGTTTATGCTGGCCATGGCGGATGAAAAGGACAGCGAGACTAGTTTTTTATGGTTTACAAATGTAGAACGCGTCCTCATGAATTGTTTTACAGGTGCGGGAGTGGAAGCCTCACTTCCGTCAGATCAACTCGTAAAATTTCAGGAAGCCCTCCAAAAAACGATGGATGCCCAGGGAAATATTTTCCGGTTGTTAAGATGGATGTTCTCAAAAGATAAACAATGGCTTAACGATGTACTGGCAGCGAATGGGTTACAAAACAATAAAAAAGGCTTGAGCCGGCTGGAGGAAAAAATTGATAATCGCCTGAACCTGGAGCACCATCTAACCGCAGTGAAAAAGAAGTCATGGCTCATTGATTTACCCACCGATTACGATGAAGTAAAATTGAAGACCTGGTTTACCCGGCAAAAACTGGCAATCCGGGCAAAATTGATTTTTAATACACTGCGGGAAGTAAAAGAGGGGTTGCATCCAAAAAAATACGCCCTTCCTGCTTTCATTTCTGTGCTTACTGATTTATTGGCAATTGTGAGCGATCTAAAAGCGAGAAAGAAAGGATGGTTAAAATATATTACACCCTACCAACTCCGGCATTTGATCGCTGACCCTGCAAGGGAAGCAGATTATTTAAAAACTTTAAGGAAAGATTTTGATAACCTCTGCGATTTCGATCAAATAAAGGAGAAGCTTCAAACCTATGAAAAGGATACCATCCATAAACTTCATGACAAAGTTGGTGAGTGGAACCCTGCTTTCATGGAGGCACTTTTCCAAAACAGTTTGCGCCTGGCATGGATAGAACATATCGAGGCAAAAAATCCTGATCTCAGGTCGGTTTCCTCTAATAAAATGGAAAAGCAACGGGAGTTACTGAAGAATCTGGTGGAGGAAAAGCAGAAACTTAGCCATGATATATTATTGTTGCGCGCCCGTGAAAGGGTCTATGATAATCTGGAGTACAACCGGTTGAATAACCGTATTACCTATCGGGATTTGTACCACCAGGTTACGAAGAAAAAAAAGATATGGCCCCTGCGAAAAGTTATTACTGATTTTCAAAATGAACTATTCAATGTGGTGCCATGCTGGATGGTTTCACCTGAATCTGCTTCAGCAATTTTTCCTATGCAGGAAATTTTTGACCTGGTAATTTTTGATGAAGCATCCCAGTGCTTTTCTGAAAGGGGGATACCGGCCATGTACAGAGGTAAGCAAATTCTTGTTGCAGGTGATGACATGCAGCTTAAACCAAATGAATTGTACCAGATAAGGTGGGAAGAAGATGTTGACCATCCTGATCTTGAAGTTGATTCATTACTAGATTTGGCTAAACGCTATTTGCCCACCGTGCATCTTCAGGCACATTACCGCAGTCAGTCTTTAGAACTTATTGACTTTTCAAACAAACATTTTTATGAAGGTCGTTTGCAGTTACTGCCAGACCGCAATATTCTCAACTTACAGCAGCCTGCTATTGAATATCACCAGGTTGGTGGTATATGGGAAAATCAAACCAATACAGCGGAGGCACACGCGGTAGTTAAGCGGGTCATGAGCTTACTCATGGAATTTCCAGATAAACACATTGGTGTGGTTACATTTAATTCACCACAACAAAATTTTATTCTGGATCTTATGGAAGAAAGGTTTGCTCAGGAAGGTTTGGTTATACCGCACACACTTTTTGTCAAGAATATTGAAAACGTGCAAGGTGATGAAAAAGACATCATCATCT
>JAYSOP010000524.1:0-1754 GCA_043722905.1 Chryseolinea sp. | reverse complement strand
CCGGAAAACGGGGGAAATGAGCTTGTGATACGACGCGGTTTTGAGCCATGCCTCACATTGTATCCGATGGTGGAATTCCGGAAAGTGTTTTCAAAAATTTCAGGATTGAATGAATTCAATGAAGAATACAGGAAGTTGCAACGCAATTTTTTATCCGGGGTTGTAACGGTTGAGCTGGATAACAACGGCCGCTTCCTGATACCGAAGAACATGCTCGCTTATGCGAGAATCGATAAAGATGCCATGCTGGTGGGTATGGGTAATAAGGTGGAGGTCTGGAGCCCGCCCGTTTATGAAAAGCAAATTATTCAGGATCCGGGTGAGTTGTCGAAGCTGGCAGAGAAGTATTTGAGTGAGTAGGTGAGTGGTGAGTGGTGAGTTGTGGGTGAGTGGCCAGGCCTGAAGTTAAAAGCATCACGAGAAGAATATGTATCATAAACCCGTCATGTTAGAAGAATGCATCCAGGCACTGCAGATTAAACCAGACGGGATCTATGTGGACGCGACATTTGGAGGAGGCGGACATAGCGTTGAAATACTGAAACATCTGAATGAAGGAAGGTTAATTGCCTTTGATCAGGATGATGATGCAAGGATAGAGGCCGAGAAAATAAGGAGTCGTTCTTTTACATTTTGCCAGGCAAACTTTATGCACCTGAAAAGGTATTTAAAGTTTCAGGGTGTAACGAAAGTCAACGGAATATTGGCGGATCTGGGAATATCCTCCCATCAGATCGATTCACCGGAACGCGGATTTTCGACTCGCTTTGATGGACCGCTGGATATGAGAATGGATAAATCGATCACTCAGAATGCAGCCATTGTATTGAATACATATCCGGAAGAAGCTTTGCATAAAATGTTTGGTATTTACGGAGAATTAAGGAACGCAAAGACGGTTGCCAGGATGGTGGTACAAACGCGCGTTGAAAGGAAGTTTGAACGCACGGAAGATCTGAAAGATGTTTTAAAGACTGTTGCTCCGAAAGGGAAGGAGTATAAATATTTCGCCCAGGTGTTTCAGGCATTGCGGATTGAAGTGAATGATGAAATGAAGACGCTTGAAAATTTTTTGCACCAGTGTGGCGAAGTACTCGAAACCTCAGGAAGACTGGTGATGATGTCATATCACTCGCTGGAAGACAGGATGGTAAAAAATTATATGCAGAAGGGAAAAGTTCACGGCGAGGTTGAAAAAGATTTTTATGGCAATAAGATAGCCCCGTTTGAGGTTATTACCCGGAAGCCAGTGGAGGCGTCGGAAGCGGAGATAGCGCAGAATAACAGGGCGCGTAGTGCGAAGTTGAGGGTAGCGGTAAAAATATAGTGGGTCCTTTCGCTTGCCAGGATTCATGTTTTGATAGAGATAGCAGAAAGAGATTGAAGTTATATGAGTAGTAATAAATTCAAGGTCAAAGCTCAGGTAGGAACATTATCAGGAGGCTTTAGTGTCTTTTCAGGCATTGAAAAAAAATTAAAACTGGAAAGCTATTTTGAAGAAGGTTTCCCCGTTCAGTACTTACCCAAAATATTTTTTGTTATCGCTCTGGGATTAATTTATATCGGTAACACGCACTATGCCGAACAAACCGTGAGGAAGATAAACATGATTCAAATTGAGGTAGAAGATTTACGGGCGGATTACACCACGTTGAAGTCTGATCTCATGTTTAGCAGCAAGCAATCTGAAGTGGCTCGCAAAGTGAAACCTTACGGATTAAAAGAAAGTTTGACTCCACCTTTTAAAGTAGTTG
>JAYSOP010000523.1:0-1729 GCA_043722905.1 Chryseolinea sp. | reverse complement strand
TTGATTGGGATGCCGCTGTATACTTTGGTAAATGGAGAACCGCTTACTTGAATGACTTCAGGAAAAGCGTGGGTGATTTTCCGATGCCTGAATTTCGCTTGCCTTCTGAGGCTGAGTGGGAATATGCTGCCCGCGGTGGCCGGGATATGGCAAAGTATCCGTGGGGAAACCCTTACATCCGCAATTCAAAAGGTTGTATGCTTGCCAATTTTAAACCAGGTCGTGGTAACTTTTACGACGATGGTTTTGCCTACTCCTCGCCGGTGCAGTCTTATTTCCCCAACGACTTTGGCCTATTTGACATGGCCGGTAATGCTTCAGAATGGTGTCTGGATGATTTTAACCCTGCATCCGTTCCAACCGTATGGGATCTTAATCCACAATACATCGATGAGCGAACAAATCCGGAAAGCAGTGCTTATGATTCACGCATCCCGCCTAAAAAAGTGGTAAGGGGTGGTTCCTGGAAAGATGTTGCCTATTATCTGGAAACAGGCACCAGAACCTATGAATTTAGAGATTCAACCCGGGCATATATTGGATTCAGGTGTGCGTTAACTCACTTGGGGCGCTCTTCAGGACAAGAATTTTAATTATTAAAACCCAACTAAACTAATTATAAAATAGGACTTAACCCTTACTAAAATGAGCAAGAAAAAAGGCGGATTCACGGAGCTTCTCTACAAAACCATCATGCCGAAAGTTTATGGTATTGGTGCTGCGGTTGTTATCATCGGTGCGTTGTTCAAAATTCTTCATATGCCTGGCGCAGATGAGATGTTGATGATAGGTCTTTCTACGGAAGCCGTTATCTTTTTCTTAAGTGCTTTTGAACCCCCTCATCAGGACGTTGACTGGTCTAAAGTTTATCCTGAATTAGCAGAAGAATATGAAGCGCCAAGTGTAGCGCCCCGCATTACAAACAGACAGGGAGGATCGCTTACACAACAGTTAGATGCATCTCTTGAAAAAGCCAAGATTGGTCCTGAGTTACTTGAAAGCCTTGGAAAAGGTTTAAACAACCTTGCCGATTCTGCTAAGAAGATGGGTAATCTTTCCGATGCCGCCCTTGCTACAAACGATTATGCCAAAAACGTTCAATCTGCTTCTAAATCTCTATCAGAAATGAACAAATCATATGATGTGGCGATTAAAGCGGTTTCGTCTATGGCAGATGCTTCAAAGGATGCCGGAGAATACCACAGTCAGGTGCAAAAGGTTACTAAAAATCTGGCTGCACTGAATTCTGTATATGAAATGGAGTTAAAAGATGCTGACAGCCATGTAAAGAACATGAATAAATTTTATGAAAGTTTAACCGGCGCAATGACTGGACTTACTAAAGTTGGCGATAATACAGCAAAGTTCACTTCAGAACTCGGTAAACTTACCGATAACATTACAGCGCTTAACAGAGTTTATGGCAGCATGCTCACTGCTATGAAAGGCGGCTCTAACTAAATTTTTTAATTGACTTCATTTATATTCTAATACGAAACGAATATGGCAGGCGGTAAGGAAACACCCAGGCAGAAAATGATCGGTATGATGTACTTGGTACTCACCGCACTTCTGGCTTTACAGGTAAGCAGCGCGGTCCTGGAGAAATTTGCGATTATTAATGAAACCATGCTCGGTCTCAAAATTGAAACAGATCGCAAAAATGCGGCTACCTTAAACGAGATTGTTAAAGAGGCGGGAAAAAGTCAGAATGCAAGAGTAGTACATG
>JAYSOP010000522.1:0-5336 GCA_043722905.1 Chryseolinea sp. | reverse complement strand
TTAATAATGGCACCGCATTCAAACGCTGTTACCGCTCGCAGAACCCTGACTTCTTCGCTTGAGCGATCAAACACGACCTCCGCACAGGTAGCCACAAAGCTTCCTTTTTCAGTGCCGCAGGCAATGCCGATGCCGTGGCCCGGTGATGTCTTAAAATTTTTCCAACCGAATTTTTCTGCCGCACCCTGAAGGACGTTAATCATCCGTTCCTCCTTCAGGTTTTTGATCCGGAAAGTAAGCGGATCCATTTTTAATTCTCTTGACAGGTCATCCATCATAGATTCGCGGGCAAAAACATTGGCGGTAGCAGCAAGTCCCCTGTAAGAGCCTTGTCGCAACGGTGAGTCTGAGGGATGGAATAGTATCTTTTTATTTGCGACAACATAAGGCGTCTCAATACCCGAGCCACCTGAATTATAGTTATGAAATTCCCATGAAGTGAGCATTCCATTTTTATCGGTACCTGCCTTTATTTCGATAACCCCTGCAGGGCGAAAATACGCCCAGGTGAATTCTTCCTCACGCGTCCACACAATCTTGACCGGTTTACCTGCTTCCCTTGCTAACCTCGCGGCTTCAATTCCAGCTTCACCGGTATGCTTGCCACCATAACCCGATCCTGTGTCAGGCATGATCACCCGGATATTTTCTTTAGGAATATTAAACAATCCCTGCAGATCTTCCTGCACACCAAAAGGTCGCTGTGTCCCTGTCCATACCGTTAACTTGTCGCCTTCCCACGTCGCAACCCCGGCGCGTGGCTCGAGGGGGGCATGCGCGATGTAATCAATCAGGAAGGTCTGTTCAATTTTTATCGCTGACCGGTTATAGCCATTGATAACATCACCCTCGTGGTCATTGTCACGTGCATTCGGGGGCTCCGCATTTTTTTTCAGGTAGTCAAAAATTTCACTATGAGAAGGTTGTGGTATGATTTTCCATTCCACTTTAATTGCCTTCAAGGCTTTTGACGCTATGTTTAAATCCTGCGCAGCCACTCCAATAAATACTCCATCGTGAACAACCGTAACACCCTTCATATTTTTGGCTGCCGAAATATCGGCGGTGGCAATAGTGGCACCATATGCCGGCGGGCGAAGTACCTTACCGTACAACATTCCTGGTAATTTCAGATCAGAAACAAATTTATGTTTTCCGGTAATAAACGATTCACCATTCACTTTGGAAACAGAGGTACCGGCCACTTTCCATTTCTCGACGGGTGTAACCGATACCTGTTCATCCACCGCGCTTAATATCTCTTTCCCTTTCGTGAGTTGCCCTATGTTGATCGACTGTTTTGATATTTTGTTTTTCACCTCCCCTTTTTCAAGGTATAATGAAGTGCGATCAACTCTCCAGTGTTGGGCCGCCATGTCAATCAGGATTTCACGGGCCGTTGCCGCTGCCTTGCGAAGTTGCGGGCCCATGTAGGGAATTGACCGGCTTCCAAATGTACCGCGGTCATAGGGCGTGATGGAGGTGTCACCCAGAACCATGTCTATCTTGGCCATCGGCACATCCAATTCTTCAGCCACAATCTGAGCAAGGGATGTTCTGATGTTTTGTCCCACCTCAGCCTTGCCCGTATAGATGGTAACATTTCCGTTCTCGCCAACATGAATCCATGCCCCTACCTGATTTTCAGGTGCTTTTTCCGTATCCGCCAATACAGAGCCAAAACTTTTCACTGTTGAGAAAGTGATCGCGATACCAGTACCCATGACGTTGAAGAAATTACGTCTGTTCATGGAGAACGGCTGACCAGATACAGCCTGGAGCTCATATTGTTCAGGTCGCAAAGTATCCTGTTCTGTGTCCATATAATTGGGTTAACTATGGGAAGCCTCCTGAATTGCTTTCACAACGCGGGGATATGTGCCGCACCGGCAAATATTACCCTGCATCGCCTGCAGGATATCCTTTTCATCGGGCTTAGGGTTTTTATCCAGTAAACTTACGGCAGACAGGATCATGCCAGGTGCGCAATACGCGCACTGGAATACATCTACCTTGAGAAATGCTTTCTGCACCGGATGAAGGGATCCCGCTTTTTCCAATCCTTCGATCGTTGTTATTTCTTTGCCAACAACACTGCTTGCCGAGAGAATACATGAGCGCACGGCTGTTCCATTCAGCAACACAGTACAAGCGCCGCATGATCCTTCACCGCAGCCATATTTACTTCCGGTCAAGTCAAGATGATTTCGCAAAACACTCAGCAAGCTTTCATCAGTGTAAGGATCAACGGTATATTTTTTTTCATTTATCAGCAGGTCCATCACGAAAATTTGAATTAAACGACTTCACTGAATCTAAAATAAATATGTTAAAGGGAAATGAGACGGGAATGACATTAAGAAAGAGAAAAACGTTTGAGTTTTTCCGTTGGTTAAACCTGACATTACTCTTCTCCCAGCGGACTCAATTCCACCTTCCTGAATTCCACCTCAGATCCCTCTGCCTGGAGCGCGATGTTGCCTTCACTCGCCGTGCAATCGGTTCCATGATTGACCATGACGTCATTCACCCAAACCTGTACACTGTTACCACGACATTCAATGGCCATTTTATTCCATTCGCCAACGGGCTTTTCAGTTCCGTCAGTAAGGTTGAGAATTCTACGGCCTTTCCCTTCGGTTATTCCCCATTCGGCCTGAGGTCCGCGTCTTTTTTCCATGTCGGGTACTTTGATATCCTGTACAATGCACCAGAAATCTCCGGCATTTTCATGCATCATCTGTACTTCTACAGATTTAGGAAACATTTCATATAAAGCGCGCGGAGTTGAGGCGTGTACCAGTACACCGCAATTTCCGGGGACGCCCGCGAATCTATACTCTACCTCGAGACGATAATTTTTATAAACAGCGTCGGTAATAAGGTGACCAGCCGGTGTGCCCAAACTTACCAGCATGCCGTCGCGAACAATGAAAGGGTTTATCGCTGTGGGAACGCTGTCCATTTGAGGAACATCCACATGCCAGCCCTCCAAATCCCGGCCGTTGAATAAACTTTTAGATTGAGACTCTGATTGGCTCTTGCAACCCAGCAGGGCCGTAGCCATGACAAGGGAGTAAAGGATAGTCTTCATGTATTTATAAGGGTTACACTGAATTGAACAGGAATAGACTCAATTGCAGGTTCTAAAGCAAACCTATTGTGTAAATTAATCCTTACCCTTTTTCCAGACTATCACGAATTAATTATTCTTTCAACTTCCCCTTATAAGTTTTTAAGAATTTCTCATAACGCGGAATAGAAACTCCCTTTACATAGGGTGAGTCCGGATTATGGTGAATATAATCCTGATGATATCCTTCCGCCCGGTAAAATGCAGTAAGGCTTTTTATTTCTGTCACGATGGGCTTTTTAAATGATGACGCGAAATCTTTGACAGCTTTTTCTGCACTGGCTTTTTCAGCTGCGGTATTAAAAAAAATGATAGAGCGATAGGAAG
The DNA here is from genome assembly GCA_043722905.1 of Chryseolinea sp. Classification (GTDB taxonomy): domain Bacteria; phylum Bacteroidota; class Bacteroidia; order Cytophagales; family Cyclobacteriaceae; genus Chryseosolibacter. Next base: position 1,876 of record JAYSOP010000522.1, on the reverse strand, counting down.
AACCAATATCCGGACCCTGGCGATTGCGCGTTGTTGGGTCATGGGAGGTAAAAAACACTTTCGTCAGTTCATCATAATTGATGACCTGAGGATCATAATATACGAGTACAGTTTCTGCATGACCGGTTGTTTCCGTATTGACAAGTTCATAGGAAGGATCAGGGACATTTCCTCCCGCATAACCCGAAATGGCTGAGTCCACTCCGACGACGGCCTCGAAAACATGTTCTGAACACCAAAAACAACCGGAAGCAAAAGCAGCCACCGCTTTACCGCGCGGCGCCGTCAAATCGACGCGCCTGACATCGGAATCATCCGGTTTCTGAGCCCCGCATGATAAAAAGGCCAGGGCAAATAAGGAGGCAAGGGCGGTGTTGATGATGTATTTCATTTTGTGGAGTTCAAATCAAATTTCAGACATATTTCATAAAGGTAAAGTTCCTGCCATGGCAGGAAAATTTACGTTGCTTGCGGCCCTGGCGCGGAAATAATCCGCGAGTAGCCGGAAAGGCTTCCGCGCCAGTCAATATTACTTTTTCGCATCTTTTATGATCCTGTCGTATACGGCTCGCGCATTGTTGTATGCCACCTCAGCGGCGGCTCGCTCTGCCTCCCGGATATTAGGTTTTTTCATCTTCCAGCATTGGTCTACCGTCTCGCGGCACCATTGCGCACTTCGCGCCTCTGCAACAGGCTTCCCGTTAACCTGCACAAAAACAGGATTGGAATGTGTGCTGGGATAAATACGCAGGGCTACCCAACCCGATTGCTTCATGTTATAAGAAAAATTTACGTCGTTCCACTTTCCGTCAGCCGTGATCTCTGAGCTATCGACAGCCTCCCCGTTAACGATCAGTTCGATGCGTACCCTACGCGTTGTACCCACCCGTGCCCGTTCAATGTGCCAGTAAGGTTGTTCAGCCAAAGATCTTTGTGCGATGCTCGCTCCGGCTTCATCCTGTTTTTCAGGGAGATTAGCCACGGCACGCGCCGTCACCTTAACAGATTGATTACTTTTAAGTGAGACTTCACTATTTTTGGTTCCGGCTTCTATTCCATTCACGGTAAAATCCAGAATATGGGATCCACCATCGGTGACGTATGAACGTCCCTTTTTCAGGGCATCAACATAATTATCATAACTTAAAATGCCGTCAGGCTTAAAATAACTGCGGGCTAACCCCACCCGCTCATCGTAAACGCATGGAAAATCAGTTTCTCCGCTGAGGCGTGTTCTAAAGCCAGCGCTCAGGGTATGATACCACATATTAAGTTCCCATGGTGCGGGGGTGTTGCCTGCACTATAAAAATCAATGACATTCTGCGTTACAGTTACAATATATTCATTGGCCCCTATCCCATCCATTTTCGGAATCACATAGTTCGGAAAATCTTTGGTAGGCTTCATCGGCTCCAGACCCCATCCCGAATGGGCGTATCCTACAACCCCTCCCTGTGACTTCGCCCAGGAAAGCACTGGCAAAGTCCAGCTCGGCCACTCCTCAATTTTTGTCGTTCCCGGATAGTCATCTTCCCGAATCCTCAACAACACAACGTGCCCGGCATGGGATGAAGGGAAACCGGATACCTCGACATCATTACGCATAATGTTTTTCTTCGTTGAATAGGGTTCATCTTTACCCGTAAAAAAAGTTTTCTGGTGATACCAGCTTGGCCCCCACGCCAGGGAAGCACCGACATTCAGATCTTCGCCTAAAACCTGTCGCCACATATGGGCGGGGGGCACCCCTTCTTCCGGGCTATCGTAGTGGCTACAGCCTGCGCCGTGAATGTGATGATCAGCGCTGTGCCATCCGAGTTTAGCCATATGGATCCAGCGCTGGAGTCGAAATGTAGCTTCGAATGCTTTTGATCC
>JAYSOP010000521.1:0-2560 GCA_043722905.1 Chryseolinea sp. | reverse complement strand
CAACGCTAATTTTTTTCTGATGATCTCATTTTCCTGGTCCTTAATTTCAACTGCTTGTTTTAGTCGCGCGATCTCTATGTGTTGATTTTTCGATTTCTTGTAAAATAACTCCGCATTCTTTTGTGGATTCAGATCTTTTTTGAGTTTTATCTCTGTGAGTTTATTGTCATTATAAAAATTTTCAACAACCACTTTCTCGGCTTGCGAAGGAATGTTATGCAGGTTTGCCATTACGAGATCGGCCCATACTTTGTAGTTGTTATCCTTCTCCAGCTCCGTGAGTTTCACGGTATTCTTTTCGCGATAATGTTTCCCTGCGTCCAGTTGGGTTTGCAGGGAATTACGAAGCCTGGCCTTCTCAGTGGCAAATGCGTAGAGATGGGTAAATGTGTAATAGAAATCGTTGGCCGCGCTCAGTGGGTCACTCCAGACTTTCCTGATCTCGCCGGTTTTCAGTAGTGACAGGGTCGGAGTGCCCTGTATCATCGTGATGTAATACTCTGGGTCATTTAAATCTTTCAGCAACAACTGAGTCGTTTCCCATTTTTGGGTAAGGGATTGTTCCGAAAATTGTTTTTCCTGGAGGTATTGCCATACTACTTTTCCAAAAGTAAAATATACCCCTTTTAAATTACCAGCATGTGTCTCGAAATTTTCATAACTCCAGTCTATCTCCCGATCCAGATTAGCTGGTTTTATATCGGCATCACCCACGAGATTATTGCGAAATAATTCATTGGCTTGTCCATCCTGGAAAAGCAGGATATTGGTTCGGTTACCGTGCATCTTGAAGAGCAGGTTTACGCCGTCTGTCGTCTGAATGGCGAAGCTTCTTTCGTTATTAAATTGTCTGATGCCGGCAACCCGCCGACCGATCAGCTGCTGGAAAAGATCCACACTATTCTTCCGCGCACGCTGAAAATTTTCAGGAAACGAAAGACAGCTAAAGCCGGGCGAAAGACTTGCCTTTATCAGGAAGGGTACCGATGCTGTTTCAAACCTGATGATTAATTCATCTTTGCTCTGGCTGAAACATTCCGAGATTACCGAATTTTTCATTCTGGATCCCAGTACTAAACTAAGCTGACGTAAAAAATAAAAATTGTTGTGCACTGGGATATTTTGATGTGCTCGTATGTTGATTTTTCAGTTTGTCCTGAGTCTTTTTTTCTTGACCTGTACGAAACTTCCAGACGGGTAATGCCGCACAATCATTTGTCCTGTCATGCCTCCGCCTATCCCCGACGTTATGAGCGTGTTTAAAGTTTACCGCTTACAACCTGGAGACCATCGTAGGCCAAAGATACATGATCGGGTAATTCTTTCGACACATCGGCATGCGAGCCAAGTTTGTGGCTGATGTGGGTGAAGTACGTATTACGGGGTTTTATGGTTTCTACCATATCAAGGGCTTCTGCCAGATTAAAGTGCGAGACATGCTGTTCTCGTTGAAGGGCATTTAACACAAGGGTTTCTGTTCCCCGTAATTTTTCTATTGTATCGTCCGGAATAAAGTTAGCATCCGTAATGTAACTGAAATTATCTACCCGAAAGCCCAGCACCGGCATCCTTAAGTGCATGACGGGCAATGGTAAGATTGGAATACCGTTTACGGTAAATGAATTGTCTTCTATGGCATGAAGGGTTAGCCGCGGAATACCAGGATAATTGTCCCTGGTAAACGCATAGGCGTATTCCACTTTGAGCTGATTAAGAACGCTTTCGGTTCCGTACACAGGCATGTCCATTTGCTGCATAAAGTTATACGCACGCACATCGTCCAGACCAGCGGTGTGATCGCGGTGGGCATGGGTAAAGATCACCGCGTCGATTCTTTTTACCTGTTCGCGCAACATTTGTTGGCGGAAGTCCGGCCCGGTGTCGACTATGAAACTTTGATCTTTAACCTCGATAAGAATGGAGCTGCGCAAACGCTTGTCGCGATAGTCAATCGAGCGGCAAACCTCGCATGTGCATCCTATCACGGGCACACCCTGAGAGGTTCCGGTGCCCAGGAAGGTAATCTTCAAGCAGCGGCGGATTGTTGAGAAAGGTCTTCGTAAAGTTTCAGGCTTTTCTCGGTAAAACGGCTTGTATCCAGGGTAACGGTGCGCAGAATATCAAACAAGGCGTTAATTTTTCCCTCGGTGGGGTAAAATTTATTAACGATGATTATCTTCTGGTCTTTCAACACACAAAAACCTGACTTAAAATTTCCCTTTTCGTATCGAAGGGTGTAATCAGATTCTGCAATCAGGTCTTCCAGCTTAGTCAGGAATTGATTGGTGTATTTTATCATAGTGGTTCTTAATCTTCTTCCAGCCCAAAGATAACGATAATTGTGATTTATTTGCCTTTTTTGCACCCGGTTTCATGAAGGGATGTTTTTTAAATTTTACGCTGCATGCACGGGAAAAAGTTAATTGTCATTGCAGGCCCAACGGCGGTTGGTAAGACTTCAGTGGCCATACAATTGGCAGAGTATTTCAGATGCTCCATTATATCCGCCGATTCCCGGCAAATTTACAAGGAGCTAACCATCGGCACAGCTAAACCTTCT
>JAYSOP010000520.1:0-7124 GCA_043722905.1 Chryseolinea sp. | reverse complement strand
GGCGAAGCCCGGATTTATGGAATCCCTGGGTATGAAAAATCAGTTTTCAGGAGCAGGCATGAATATGGGGTCTATTGGCAAAGGGTTGTTGAGCATTCTCGGCCCGATTATTCTCGGGGGAATGGCAGCCAAAACACTTGGGGGAGGTCGTCGTGGTTCAAGCGGTGGATTGGGCGGCATGATGGGAGGTAACAACCCCATGGGTATGGGCAGGAGCGGAGGATTAGGTGGTCTGGGTGGATTAGGTGGCGGACTTGGTTCAATTATTTCAGGAATGAGCCGTAGCCGGAATAACCAAAGTATGGGCGGTATGCTCGGAAGATTATTGAGATAAAAACGTAAAACAACTAATATGGGATTAATGGATTTTTTTAGAAAAGGAAAAGAAGCACCGATAGAACGGAAGCCTTCTGACAATGTAAACAGACCGGTAACACAGCCCGGCTCGCCTGTACGCGATTACACAATAAAAAGCGGTGATAGCCTTTCAAAAATTGCGAAACAATTTTACGGAAATGCCGCAGACTGGCAAAAAATTTACCAGGCCAACAAGGCAACAATAAAGGATCCGAATCTCATTTTTCCGGGTCAGAAAATAATAATACCTTAAAAAAATATATATATGAAAAACGGGCTATTTGTAATCCTATTCTTCTTTGCCATTTCCGGGTGCAGCAACAAGTCAGATTCCATGACTAACGAAGAAAAAATTGCAGGAACGGAAGAGAAGACATGGAAAGCACAGAAAGAGACAGATGCGACAGGCGACAAAGACAAGTTAACAAAAGATGAAAAAAGGCAAACGATCACCTTCTGGCGCAATGGAAACGTAAAGATGGGTGATGGCGATCAAATGATGTCAGGTCAGTGGAAATTGGAAGGGAGCAATCTCGGCCTTGTATTTACAGGCAGTGACGTTTCTGAAAATTTCACGTTACTGGAACTGGATAATAATGAGATGAAACTGAAAGCGGGCGATGGTTCAGAAATGACCATGAAACCCGATTAATTATTTCATCAGCAAAATGAATATCAAATTCATCCTGCATTGAAAGAACATTGTAACCAGTTGAAAGAACCAGCTCAATGGAGTTGGTTCTTTTTGTTACCAACAATCCCGTTCAACGGCTAAAAGATCCACTTTTTTTGAAAGCAAACCACTGTCGTGTCAACTTTAAGATGGCGGTGATATTGACAAGTTTTCAATTGACAAATGTTGACCAGGGGATTGTCAATTGCATTTGAAAGTTTTGAACAAAATAGCCTGGTTCATTGGAATCGAGTTTTTCTATGTTTTTGAAAAAGGAGCCTTACTAATCTTCATAGTTATATGCTAAAAATATTGCTTGATTTAGGTTTCTGCATTGCGTGCCTGAAAATGATTCGCACAAATGTTATTTTGTGCGTGGCACACGATCCCCTTCATTATTGATTTTCTACGATAAGGTCGTCCCATCTGGGACTTAAATAGTATGAACGGTTTACTGCGAAAAGGGATTTACTCCCAAACGGTCAACCATTGCGCCGAAAAATCAAAGCGCTGTGAATAGAGGAATGGAGCAGCAAGAAAATCGTTCTGCAAGCAAATTCGTCCTCCGCTCGACGAGATCCGTCCCTCTTTCGCTGACTACGGCGGGCAAAGCGCTGCCGGCATACCCCGCTTAAAATCCCGTAGGGATGGCCTTATGGTAGAAATAGTACTAAAAAGTTATTTAAATCCCGTAGGGATGACCTTATTATCTAAGACCACTGAATTCGCAGACGCACACAATTATGTAAACAAGAAGGAACTTAACAATTGCATTGTTGTCAACTGTCAACTTGATAAACGAATCATACAATTTGAGACAAACAATATAGATGACATGACACTACCTATGAAATTGGCGTTTCGTTTCCTTACGACGCACCCACCATTTAGTCCTTTTCCCCGGCGATTTTATAGCCTACTTTACTGACGGCCCCCATTATTGCTTCAATATTTACATGAGCAGGATCGTATTCAATTAAGACCGAAGCCGATGCTACATCGGCTTTCGCGGATTTTACGCCTTGCAAACTGGTGATGACTTTTTGAACGGTTCTTTCACATCCTGAACAACTCATACCCTCCACGAGGTAAGTTTCCTTTTTTGTGTTTTCACTTTCGGTAGTGCCTTTCATGATATTCATTTTTTATAAATAGTCTGGACGGTCTCTAAATGAAATCCATCCTTTTTTAATCTACGAGTTCAACCCTAAACACGCTGTAAAGAGATTATGAAACAAATCGCGGCTGCGGTGATTCCTGCCACCAGAAGAATAAATTTTGTTGCTGTTTTCATTGTTTGCCTACAGGTTAAAATTATTCATCAAAGTTAGGCCCTCCCGCACTTTTTATTTTACACTTTAACGTGTATCCTTTATCATATTTAATCATTCACGTAAACTCAGATTTTGGCTACCCGCAACCTTAAGCTGTTCGCAACAACACTCACTGAACTTAACGCCATGGCCGCGCCGGCAATCATGGGATCCAGCAAAAATCCGTTTACCGGATATAATATTCCGGCAGCAATCGGGATTCCAATGACGTTGTAAATGAATGCCCAGAACAAATTCTGGCGAATTCCTCTTACCGTCTTGGTGGAAAGGTTAAACGCCTTGGGAATGAGTTGAAGGTCTGACGTGATTAATGTCATCTTGGCAACATCCATGGCAATATCAGATCCCCTGCCCATGGCTATGCTTACATCAGCCTGGGCCAATGCTTGCGAGTCATTTATGCCATCGCCTACCATCGCCACTATTTTTCCTTTAACCTGGAGAGACTTTACAAAATCAGCTTTATCCGATGGAAGCATGTCCGCCTGAAAATGCTTTATGCCAACCTGTTCAGAGACAGCTTTGGCGGTTTGTTCATTGTCACCGGTAAGCATGTAAACCTCTATACTTTTTTTATGTAATGCCTGAATGGCTGCAGCAGAAGTGGCTTTGATTTTATCCGCTATCGCCACCACTGCCAAAACTTTTTCATCGTCGGCAAAAAACATCACAGTTTTTGCCTGTGATTGCAGACTGACTGTCATTTCTGCGAAATGATTGCTGATGGTAATGTCGTTCTCTTCCATCAGATTCCGGTTGCCGACAAAATAGACTGTGCCCTGAACTTTTGCCCTAACACCCCGACCCGTTATACTCTCAAATTTATCCACCGGTATGGTCCCTACGGTTTCTACTTTTAATCTGTTGACCACGGCCTCTGCCAACGGATGCTCCGATTGTGATTCGATGGCGTGCAGGATTTTGGAAAGTATATTATTTTCAAGACTTTCCCACACCAGATCCGTAACCACCGGTTTTCCTTCCGTAATGGTTCCGGTTTTATCCAGTATAATCACGTTTACCCTATGCGCTAATTCAAGGCTCTCAGCATCCCTGATCAGTATGTTATTTTCCGCGCCTTTTCCAATGCCGACCATAATGGCCGTGGGTGTCGCTAATCCCAGAGCGCAGGGACAAGCAATAACCAAAACTGTAACGGAGGTCAGGAGGGCGTGAGTAAAAGCATTATTACCGCCCAGTGCCACCCATGTGATGAAGGTAAGGATCGCAATGCCAATTACGACAGGGACAAAGACACCAGCAATTTTATCTACTTGCTTTTGAACAGGCGCTTTACTACCCTGAGCTTCCTGAACCATTTTGATTATATGAGCCAGGATGGTATCTCCGCCAATTTTTTTAGCTTCAAACTGAAAGCTTCCCTTTTGGTTTATCGTACCCGCAAAAACTTTCTCGCCTGCTATTTTGGCAACCGGGATAGGTTCACCTGAAATCATACTCTCATCAACGTAAGAGGAACCAGAAGTCAGCACACCATCAACCGGTATCATTTCTCCAGGTTTTACCATGATTGTATCGCCCGTTGTAACGGAAGAAATAGGAAGTTCTGTTTCTACACCTCCAACCATAACTTTTACAGTTTTCGGCTGTAAACTCATCAACTTTTTTATAGCCGAAGAAGTATTTGATTTGGCTTTTTCTTCCAGGAGCTTGCCGAGGCTTATAAAGGCAATTACAACCGCAGCCGCTTCGAAATAGACATGCGCATGTAGCCCGCGTGCGTGCCAGAATTCAGGAAAAAAAGTATTGAAGGAACTAAAGAGAAAAGCGATGCCTGTAGATAACGCAACCAAAGTATCCATGTTGGCTTTACCAAATTTAGACTGCTTCCATGCATTACTAAAAAAGTTTCTACCAAAATAAAAAACCACAGGGGCGGTCAATGCCATCGAGATATAATTACCATAGGGAATATCCATGAAGAACATTCCGATAATCACTACTGGCAGGGCTAAAAGAGACGATCCGATAGTTCTTCTTTTTATTACCTGGTATTGTCTTTTCTCCGCTTCTTCTTTCGCGGCTTGCGGATCATCCACATCAACGATCAGATCATAACCTATTGAGCGAACCACATTTTGCAAGTCGCCAGGCTTTGTCATATTTTCATCGAATTCAACGAAAGCGGATTGATTCGCAAAATTAACCGACGCCTCTGTTACGCCGGGGGCCGATTTAAGCATGGACTGAACGCTGATAGCACAAGCGGCGCAGGTCATTTCAAGCACAGGAAAAGTCTGGCGCTTAAACCCGTTATTTTTTCTTACCGGCATCTTACTGATTGCTGACATATTCCGTTTATTTTACAACTCGCTACAATCCGACGTAATGATACAGCCTGATTATCTTTTAGATTTATACCATTTCCTTTTTCTTTTATATAATTTCCCTGACAATCAGTAAACTTTTTTACTTACAGGGCATCGACGGTTCTTCAAACTGTAAGAAATTCAGTTCCGGAGGAGCTTCCTGTTTGTAGAAAATCGACCTGCCACGACAAAATGGCTCCGTAGGAGCTTCCGGGATCCCCGGGTTAAATGCAAGAACCAGGCGGTTCTCCAGAATTGTATAATTCACACGCCTGTTTTGTGGGCATTTATGACTCACATCTCAGTGGCCTCCCAAGGAGCCGAAGGTCGCACATGAAAAGTAAAAGCAAATTCATTACCTTGAAATCTGAGACTTAATAATAATCAGAAAGATGAACGCTGTCTGGCTTATTGATATGGGTTATATAACCAAAGCCAGTAAAGGCCGGGGTAAGGTAGATTACATAGCCACAAAAAAGTTTATAGAAAACAAGTTTAAAATTCCATGCCTTCCGATAATTTTTAATAGCGTTGATTCCTATGGAGTAGATTTCGGATTAAATCAGTTTTATTTCACCATGAAAAAGGCAGGCTTTATCGTTCATCTGTATCCTATGGAAGGTGGCGCCCAAAAGCAGGTTGACGTTGCCATTGGATCTCATTTGGTTTATTATGCGCTCAAAGGTTATCACATTGTACTTTCTTCCGGCGATATTGATTTCGTTCCGGCATTAACGGTTGCCCGAAAGGATAATGAAAAAATAGGCATTACCCTGTTAACATTTAATTTTGGTGTTCATGAATCTTTGAAAGATCTTGCCTCAGACTATTTATACTTTGAGGACCATCCGCAAATCATCAAATCATCAAATTGAGGCAAGGCCAAACATTCACCTCATAACCTCCTATAAACCTAATCCTACCGGATATCACAGTTTTTTATTACTTTTCCATCGATGAAATATGTTCGAATAGAAGGGGGTCGTAAACTTTCATCTTTCATAGAACCGATGAAAGCCCAATTGTCGGACCAACCGGCATTCGATAGTACGGAATGGTTATTTGAAATAAAATGGGATGGCTACCGGGCGATTGCAGAGATCAATAAAAAAAATAGCAGGTTGTACTCCCGGAATGGATTAACTTTCGATAAAGCCTATCCAAAAATTTTTGAAGCGCTGACTTCCATTAGTCAAAATGCAATCATTGATGGGGAAATTGTTGTTTTTGACGAGTCTGGTAAACCGAATTTTCAAAAGTTGCAGAACTATCAGAAAAAAGACAAATATGTAATCCAATATTATGTCTTCGACTGTATTGAATTAGAAGGAACATCACTTGTCCACTTACCGTTAACAGAAAGAAAAGACATTCTCCGGAATTTTTTGCCTAAATCAAACGTCATTAAATATTGCGATCACGTGGAAGATGAGGGAAAGATGCTCTTCAAAGAGATGCAAAAGATGAATTTTGAAGGGATGATAGCCAAAAAGAAGAAAAGTAAGTATACCGTTGGTAAACGTTCTTCCGACTGGCTTAAAATTAAAAATGTACAATCCCAGGAGGTTATTATTGTTGGATTTACTGAGCCAAAAGGCTCGCGTCAGTTTTTTGGCTCGCTGATCATCGCGGTAAAAAATAAAGGTAAGTTGATCTCTGTAGGCAACGTGGGAACTGGCTTCACCGATAAAAGTCTGAAAGAGCTCCATGTTAAGCTCAAAAAGATTGTTCGTAAGACATCACCATTGGACGTGCTGATAAAGGAAACGTCTGATATGAACTGGGTTGAACCAGCATTAGTTTGTAATATAAAGTACACCGAGATAACGGATGACGGGAGTGTGAGACACCCTGTTTTCCAGGGGCTTCGCGTGGATAAGATCGCGGATAAGGTAAAGCTTGAAAAACCAGTCAAAAAAAGAATTTAAGATTATGAAGTTTAATTCGATTTCAATTATATTTTTCCTTTCTTCATTGTTGCCCTTTGCGAAGGCTCAAACCATGCTTGCAGCAGGTGAACAACCCCAGATGACCGTGGATGAAAAAGGCATTGTTCGGTTAATATTTGGGGCCAAAGAGAGAATCTTCTATTCCATCTCAATGGATAAAGGCAGTACCTTTTCAAAACCGGTTTTGGTAGGTGACCTCTGGGAAATGCACCTCGGCATGACAAGAGGTCCCCAACTGGCCAGTTCCAGGGATTATTCAATAGTTACAGCCATTGATAAAAAGGGCAACATACATTCATTCAGGCTGACGCATGAAAATCAAAAATGGGAAAAGATCCAAAACGTGAATGACCTGGAGGCTTCCGCCCCCGAAGGTTTAATGAGCATTGCCGCAGACAACCAAAATAACTTTTATGCAGTATGGTTAGACCTCAGGGAGAATCGTCAAAATAATATATGTGTCTCCTCATTGAATGGAAAG
>JAYSOP010000519.1:0-2316 GCA_043722905.1 Chryseolinea sp. | reverse complement strand
TTGTTTTTAAAAAATTTCGCGAATTTATTAAAACCAGCATGAATGGGTTTCATCAATACTTGAATATTTTGCCACCCGCCAGGACTTCCTGATTTTTTTCATTGAAGGTAGCCTTCATTCCGGTACGCGCTGCGGCGGTCGTCATGATGCACGCGATGGCATGGGCATAACCCGCTTCCACAGGAGCGTTGGTTTTCTTTCTGTCCCGTACGCATTCCATCCAGTTGCGCATGTGTTGCGTGGTGGTGTTGTCTCCACCGGTATCCGCGGTAGCCACCGTTTTCACAGAGCTGTCTGCCAGATTGATCTCCGGCAACAAGTTAGCCTGCATGTTCATGCTTTTTGCATGGTTTTCACTTAACCCACTGACGGAAGAAACCGAGTTGGTATTTAAATTCAGTTCCCCTCCGTTCGAAAAATAAATTTCTTTAGGATCCTCCACACCGTTGTGCATACGTGACGCAAAAGTCACCTGAAAACCTTCTTCTGGTTTACCGGATGGCCCATAATCAAATACAGCCGTGATTGTGTCCCAGTTTTTACGCCCATCTTTCCAGGCGTAAATACCTCCATTGGCTACTACACTACGGGGGTGATCTAATCCGGAAAACCAGTGTACTGTATCAATCTGGTGACTCATCCATTGGCCAGGAAGGCCTGAGGAATAGGGCCAGAACAACCGGAATTCCAAATGTTTGCGAGGATCAAAATCTTCGATAGGACGGTTCATCAAAAATCGTTTCCAATCGGTTTCGTTTTCTTTCATTTGTGCGACCAGCTGAGGCCGTCTCCAACGGCCTGGCTGGTTAACATTCCAGCTTAACTCAACCATGGTGATGGGTCCGAATTTTCCGCTTTGTATAAAATCAGCAGCCGCATGATAATTTTCACCACTTCTGCGTTGTGAACCTATCTGAATAATTTTTTTCGATTCCCGGATGGCTTTCAATGCGGCGCGGTTGTCTTCCATGGTTTCTGCAAAAGGTTTTTCAACGTATGCGTCACACCCTGCCCTGACCGCTTCAATGGCATGAAGCGCATGTTGAAAATCGGCCGTACTGATAATGACGGCATCAACTTCTTTGGTATCATACAATTCTTCATTGTTGCGATATGCCTTAACCTCATGGCCTACCTTTTCCTTTAGATGGGCCTGGCCTGCTTCCCGCTTGAATTTCCAGATATCGGAAACAGAAACAATATCAAAATTCAAAGCCTTATGGTTGGTTAAAAAAGCGGGTAACAGGGAACCCCTGAATCGATCAGAGAACCCGATTACACCTACTTGCACCCTGTCATTGGCCCCAAGAATACGTCCATAACTTTTGGGACTAAAACCCACCGCGCCCATGTAAGCCCCTGCCGTAGCAAGCGCCGTTTTTTTAATAAAATCCCTTCTGGAATTTTCCATAACCGAAATATTTGGTGAATAATTATTGTAGTTCTTTGATCTTTATGCTGCGAAAAAATACCTGGTCTCCATGATCCTGCAGCAGGATACGCCCCTTTTCAGACATGCCAAAATCATCCCATTTTGCGTACTTACTACGGGCTACCAGGGCTTTGTAGATGGGTGTGCCCCGCTGATACTCCACCACTTTATAACCGTTCAGCCAATGCTCTATGTGATTATCGGGATACACCACGATCCTGCCTACATTCCAACTTCCGATCGGACGCATACCTCTTTGTATTCTGACTGCGGGAATGAGATCATACAACGATGCCAGCGTACGATTTCCCACGACCCCTTCTTTGGCGTCAGGATGTTTTTCGTCGTCGAGCACCTGATATTCCAGGCCTATCGCTGATCCCGCATTGCCTTCACTTTCCGTTACAAAATATTTTACGCCACTGTTCGCCCCCTCCGTGAGCTTAAACTCAAACTGAAGATCAAATGCGCCGTAAGTTTTTTCTGTTACAATATCTCCACCGTTTTCAGATTCCGCGCCGGCAGATTTAACGACGCTTAACGCACCATCTTTTATCTCCCAGCCTCTTTCAGGAAATCCTGATTTGTACGCCCCCTTCCATCCTGCGGTTGATTTGCCGTCCCATAAAAGCGTTAACCCATTTGATTTTTCCAGGGCTGATAAGGTATTCGGAACAAGGTTTACTACAAAAATAGAATCGGGTGGGGAAGCCTGGATGTTCTGGGTCTGGATGCGAATGTTTCTCCACCGGACCTGCTGGCCGGATTCTTCCGCTTTGCCTACGCTGTGAACCTGAAGTGCGATAAAACCTTTTGGCGTAAGGTCGTCAACTAAATGAGCAGTAGGTATACCGTTGACCCATAACCGGATCACGTTGCCGATA
>JAYSOP010000518.1:0-12438 GCA_043722905.1 Chryseolinea sp. | reverse complement strand
ACTTGCACCGATAGAAAATTATTCCCAGATCACAAGCGGTCACGTCCTGGATACGATCCCGCCCTGTAAGCCGGTGTTGACCATAGCGAAAATTAATTGTGAGGAATTTGCCTGCGATGGAAGCAACTATTATACCAGCCTTGAGTGGGGGAAGCCGGGTGTCACCTGTGATGAAGACGTGGTGGCTTTCGAAATATTAACCAAGGATGACACCGCCAAAATTTTTACCTCCCTTGGCCGGGTAACTGAAAATAAATATTTGCACAGTAATCTGAAGTCACTGAATAAATGTTATCGTCTGATCAGTATAGACGAGGCGGGAAACCAAAGTGACACAAGCGATGTAGTTTGCAATTCAAACTGTTTGCAATTTAAACTACCTAACATCATAACGCCTGGTATTGCAGACGAAAATAATGATGTTCTAACTACATTCCCGGACAACGAAAATTACCGTTCTGATTGTTCCAGGTCCGTACTACAGGTAGATCTAAAAATATTTTCCCGATGGGGAATAGAAATATTTGCCACTTCGATAACCTCCCAGGTTTCACCTGTTTTTTGGAACGGGTTGAATGCTGCCGGAAGAGAGGTAAGTTCCGGGACCTATTTTTATCAGGCACAAGTAACCTTTGACACCAGCAACCCGGAACAAAGAAACCAACAGATAAAAGGCTGGGTTCAGGTTCTTCGATGACCCATTTTTTACTTAGGTAATTCTTCTACCTTTGTGGCCATCAAAGTGGCCCTATGGAAGTAAAGCAAGTACCCCTGAATGATGTTCATGTAAAACTTGGCGGCAAAATGGTTCCTTTTGCAGGGTACAATATGCCTGTGCGGTATTCCTCTGATATCGAAGAACACATGACGGTGAGAAATAGTGTTGGCGTTTTCGATGTGTCGCACATGGGAGAGTTCTCCATAAAAGGGCCACACGCACTCGACCTTATTCAGCGCGTGACCACCAACGATGCCTCCAGGCTTGTGACTGGACAAGCTCAGTACTCTTCGCTTCCCAACGATAAGGGCGGGCTAGTGGACGATCTTATCGTCTATAAGATTAATGATGATGATTACCTGATCGTAGTCAATGCTTCCAACATTGAAAAAGACTGGAACTGGATCAGCAAATTCAATACAAAGCGGGCCGAGATGGAAAATATCTCCGATGATATTTGCCTCTTCGCCGTACAAGGTCCCAAAACAGTCGAAGTACTTCAAAAACTGACAAAATCAAATCTTAAATCCATTCCATATTATCATTTTGTCGTTGGGGAATTCTCGGGAGTACCGAACGTCATTATGTCAAATACAGGATATACCGGCGCAGGTGGATTTGAAATCTACGTGAATAAAAAATTCGCAAAAAAAATATGGGACGATATATTCAATGCCGGAAAAGATGTGAACATTAAACCCATCGGCTTGGGCGCACGGGATACCTTGCGATTGGAAATGGGCTTCTGTCTTTATGGGAATGATATCGATGATACCACTTCACCCCTGGAAGCAGGGCTGGGCTGGATCACTAAGTTTACTAAAGAATTTACCAACTCCGCCAATCTCAAAAAGCAAAAGGAAGAAGGCATCAAGCGAAAACTCGTTGGATTTAAAATGATCGACAAAGGAATTCCCAGGCATGACTACCAGATTAAAAACGCAGAGGGTAACATTATTGGAAGGGTAACCTCCGGCACAATATCTCCTCTATTGGGCATCGGAATTGGTTTGGGTTATGTAACGATGGAAAATTCAGGGGAGGGAAAAGAAATTTTCATCGATGTAAGGGGAAAAAATATAAAAGCAAAAGTTCAGAAAACTCCATTAATTCCTTAACGCCCCGAACGGTTATTATGAAAGGATCAATAGACGTTTGTTTATCGCCAGATCTTATGCACTTGTATGAAGTGCAGGATCAAACCATTGTAGTTGTCGATATTTTACGGGCGACGTCCTGTATGACAACCGCGTTTGCCCACGGAATAGAAAGCATTACCCCTTTCGCACATTTAGCGGAATGTCTTGCGTATAAATCAAAAGGATATTATACGGCAGGGGAAAGAGACGGCAAAAAGGTTGATGGTTTTGATTTCGGCAACTCGCCCTTCGAATATATGAATGGCGTGCTGAAAGGAAAAAAACTCGCCTTTACCACAACAAACGGCACAGGAGCAATTGTAAAAGCAGCAGGAGCAAGGGAAATTGTAATTGGATCGTTCTTAAATCTTTCTGCGGTCGCACAATATCTTCGTCAAACAAATAATAATATTCTCATTGTTTGTTCTGGCTGGAAAGGCAAAGTTAATTTGGAAGATACTTTGTTTGCAGGTGCCGTAGTTGACTCTCTGAAAGATGATTTTAGTTATGATTGCGACGCACCTCTGATAGCCCAAAGGTTATACGAGGAGGGCCGGCATAACCTGTCGGCATTTTTAGAAAATTCAAGTCATATCAAGCGCCTCCACCGCCTGAACATTCACAAAGACATAGATTTTTGTCTTACAAAAGATCAGTACCAGATTGTGCCTTTTGTTAAAGATAATATACTTACGGCCATTAAACCTTGATATAGATCCGTTTCCTGTCCAGCCAGTAAGCTACCGCCCAGTTTACAAGCATATAGAAAAATGCAAACAGGAAAGATGCCAGCAGGGGTCCAGCCCATTTTTTAAATACCTCCTTATAAAACCAATTCTGCAAGGAACTGTCTCCCACCGGAATCATATTCATGATGGACGGGAATATCTTAACAGAGCTGAAACCATATGCAGTAAGTCTGAGTGTATGGTTTATTGTTTAATCCAATCACGACGATAACGGGAATGTTGGCGAAATAATAGCCAACTCCGTCAGGAGTTTCCTGTTTATAGAGAATGGAATAAAACGAAATTCCGGCTCCATAGGAGCCACCTGAAATAGGTCATGTATAATTTTCCGTCACGCGATTACCTTCAGAATATAAATTGGCCAACAGACGACGGCCTTTTTCAAAGGCTTAAAAATATTTTTAAAGAACCTGAATTTGTCCGCCGCAGCCTTAATGAAGGTGATAGGTTCAAGTAATTCGCGGAGAAACAAATTTAGATTGTTAAATCATTTTCCCAGGGGCCCTCACATCTCGCAACTCACAATTTATCATTCGCCCTATGCCTGTCTTTATCGCGCATTGTCTTCTTTTCAACATTTTTCTTGAAAGCCTCTGTAAGGTCAACTCCGGTTTGGTTAGCAAGGCACATCACAATCCACAGAACATCCGCCAGTTCGTCTCCAAGATCATTACCCCTATCCGATTCCTTCTCTGATTGTTCACCATATCTCCGGGCGATTATCCGGGCAACTTCACCCACTTCCTCCGTGAGCATCGCCATGTTAGTAAGTTCGTTAAAATACCGAACTCCCATGGTGTTGATCCATTGATCAACTTGTCTTTGCGCCTCCTCGATTGTCATATATTGATGGTGTTGTTGTTTTATTTTGTAGCCAAGGCAGCCATTCAGATATGGACGAGCCAATCGATTTAGAAAATTGCGGCTTCAACTTAAAGTAGCCAGAAAAAGTATTGACGCGATATGACTGACTGATCGATCCAAATCTCAAATTATGGCTTGAATTCAACAGCCCTATCAAGCAGATTTTTGGTCATTCGTTGAATCCGGGGAGCCGCTTTCGTAAAATCGATCACTTCTTTGCCAAGTTCACCCTGGTTGTTTACAGGATTTTGATAACCTGGAGGTTTTGAAAGCGGAAGACTCCAGAAACAAGTTCCAGCGTTGAAGACAAAATTTCCCTTTTTCGCAGTGTACATTACCATAGCATGGTCGGGTGCGTCAGGATTACCATGTTTATTAGGCTTGATCTTTCCGATGCCCAGTACAGTCAGGGTAGAATCTTTTTTCAATGGATATCCATGATACTCCCACCCTACAAGACCTTCCAACAAATCACCATTTTTCACTCCGGTCCCTTCGTAGATCCAATGGTCGGCGTTTTGAATAACAATATCAGCATAACCAACACCATATGAGCTGTTACCCATAAGATCATCTTCATCCTTGAAATCTCTTTCGGGTAGCCTCCCCGTCATTCGGTTGGAACGCCTATCAGTAGAAGGGTCGAGATAGACAGTTCCATCTACTGAGTTGCCACTCAGAAAAAGTAGGTTCACACCTTTGTCGCGTGCCTGTTTTACGTTAGCAAACATCTGATAAGTCCAGTACTCGTCATGGGCTACAGAAAGAAAGGCCTTCGTGTGAAGTAGTCTTTCCGCATCTGCGTGTGTATCGATGTTGGAGATATAAGTAACATCATATCCTTCCCGCTCCAGCCAAAAAGCAAGCGGGAATTCCCACAGAAGAAATTCGCCTGCCCCGTTTGAAAGGCCGTTAAAATCAGAAGGCAGATTGTTTACATATAATGAATAAGGCCTGTCAAAACTGATGCGTGCGCCATTCGTATTCACCCATGGATTTTGCCCTTCATCATACATCGAATGCCAATAAGGCCAGCGATTATAAGCTTGCCACGTGAGATCAGAACACTGAAAAGTTATGTCTGATTTTCTATCACCCTTCAGGATAAATATAACATACGATTGACTACTATCATTTAAAGCAGTAAGTTTTCCCAGATAGACACCGCTTGTCCACTCTTCAGGTATCACCATTGAATAAGAAACATCCCAACCACATTCCACTAAATTCGTTTTCGTTGCCGTTGGGGTTTGCTGAAGCGTCCCTTGTTGCGGGCTCAGCGACTTCATCAATCTCCCTCCTTTACCATCGTAATAACCCATACGGAATAAATCAACGGTGTATAATGAAGTCGGATCAGTGCTGATAAATATTTTTAGTGAATCTCCTGGGGAATAACTCGTCTGGGAACAGTAGCCCTCAATCTGAGGACGCCTGCAAAACAGGTGGTCAGGCAGGGCACAACGTCTTTCCGACACATCAATCAGCCATGAAGTCGTTCCCTCATTCTGATTTTCAGTGACTACCCTATTTTGTTTTTCTTCTGATGTATGCTGAGCAGGACCGCATTGATAAAACGCCGCGCTAATAATGATTAAAGCCACCTGCCTGTTCATTTGCAGAAGAATAAGTGCCGGTTGGATAGATATTTTCATGCATATAAATATAAGGAGAAGGCTAAATTAATGTGGGCAAACCGCAACTAAAATCCAGGTTACAAACTGAATATTAGCCACTAAAACCTTACTCCAATTCTTCAAAATCAATATCCATCACCTCAAACTTTTGCCAGCCTGTAAAATCATAATGCCACCACTCAGACCCATTAACCTTGAAGCCATGTTTTTGCATGACATTCATTAATAATTGGCGATTCTTCCGGATAACCGGATCCTTTATCGGCGTTGAAGGCCAGGCGTCTTTCGTGAAGGAATCATAACCTGTAGGCATTTTCAATTCCTCGCCTGTCTTAAGATCTATCACCGTAAGATCAAGGGCGCAGCCACGGTTATGTCTTGAACCCCTGTAAGGAGAGGCCACATAGGTAGTATCTCCGTACACCTCATAAAATTTTACAGTCGCCTTATACGGTCTGTAGGCATCAAATATCTTTATTCCATAGCCTCGTTTTCCAAGTTCATACTGAATTTTTTTTAACGCTTCGGCTACTGGTTTGCGAGCGTATGCCCGCGCAAGATTGTAAATACGTTCCTTTGTAAAATTATTGGATGTCGCATAACGAATATCCAATACCAGATCCGGAACAAATTTTTCCAGGTTAATCAAAACATTTTCGGAATTCCTATTTACACTCTGCTGATATTCCGGCCATGAACTTACCTTTAATCCGTAAGGGTTCTGAGCCCTGGCCGCCATTATATCAGCCAGCAAAAACAAAAGCAGAATGTTCGTTCGCATCAGACTTTATTTTTTGTATCAATTAAAATCGTGACGGGCCCGTCATTCACCAGAGCCACCTTCATGTCTGCACCAAATTCGCCGGTTTGAATCTGCTTTCCCAGTGATTTCTGCAAACTTTCGATAAACATATGATACACAGGAATAGCCATCTCTGGTTTTGCCGCCTTTAAATAGGAAGGCCGGTTTCCCTTTTTAATACTGGCATGGAGGGTAAACTGGCTAACGACAATGATTTCTCCTCCAATTTCCTTTACGCTGATATTCATTACCCCCTCCGAATCATTGAATATCCGGAGGTTAATGATTTTATTCACCAGCCACTCAATATCCTCTGCTGTATCTGCCTCCTCAATTCCAACAAACAATAATAACCCCCTGCTAATATTCGCCCGAATTTGTTGTTCAATTTTAACCGTTGCTGAGGAAACCCGCTGAACCACACTGATCATAAACCTTTTGACTATTTATAAATTAACATGATCAAAAGCGAGGAGGAATTCATTTTGATTGCATTTCAGCAGACTCATGAATAAAAAAACCCTCCTGATTTTGGGAAGCGTAATGCATCATGGACAAAGCAACTTTTGACGAATCAATTGCTTTGTATTTGCGCGGCACGAGGAAACTGAACGTATTAAATAAAACTTTGCCTATTTCTTCACCACGGCGGCGTTCACTCCGGGCCCCCAATAATAAAGAAGGCCGAAACACATGAATGGATTTAAAAGGAGTGGATCGGAGTGCCTCTTCAAGGTCGCCTTTCACCTTGTTATAATAAACGGCTGAATGCTTATCTGCTCCTAAGGCAGACACCAGCAAATATTTTTTAGCCCCTAACCTGAGGGTTGTCTCCGCTAGTTTTAAGGGGTATCCATAATCAACTTCGTAAAATTTTTCTCTTGAACCCGCTTTAGCCATGGTGGTTCCCAGACAACAGAAAACATCATCCGGCCTGATCTCAGGAGGCAATTCTTTCAAAGTCTTAAAATCCACAATGATATTGCGGAGTTTCGGGTGGCTGATGGAAAGAGGAGAACGGGTTAAGGCAATGACGCTGACATATTGGTCATTGTGAAGAAGAAGTTGGAGAAGCTCATTTCCTATTAAACCCGTACTGCCCGCTATCAGCGCCGTTTTCATGGCTGCTTCAGGTTTGATCTTTCCCACGAGAGGAACTTCTCAATTTCATTACTTACCGAATTATACACCCATAATAAAACAGCAAAATCATCTGTCAGGCCCGTTAATGGTATAAGGTCAGGTACAAGATCAAGAGGGTTGATGAAATAGAGAATGGCAGCCACAATTAAAAGAATCGTTTTCCAAGGCACCTCACGGTATTGTCCCAATGCGTAAGCTTTTAATAAACGCCCAAGCACAAAGAATTTTTCCTTGACTGAGGCGGCATTTACACTCTTCCAATTGGTATTGCGGAGCTTAGCAGTCATTCTGGAAAGAATTACCAATAAACGGGAGGGCTTGCCGATTACCATAGCTGCATTCCTCAAAGCCGAGGCGAAAAATTGGTTCATGTCTGATAACGTGTTTAGCCCTTAAAAAATTCTCTGCACTTCCCGTTTAAGCTCACTCAGTGCATGGGCTAAAGGGTCGACGGTTTTATGAATGGTCTTTTCAAAAATCTTTTTCGATAAATCAAGACTCGATGCTTCCCGGGCCAGGTCATTGGCGGAGTCATTGATGGTCACGATCAAGTCCTCCTTCGCACTTTTAATCAGTTCCCAAACTTCCTCACTGATATAAACCTGTTGCGAAACATTGTGATTATACTCATTCCGGACTTCTGCTAACAGAAGTTGCTGAAAATCTTTGGCAGGTATACTGTCTGTATTGAGCCGGACAAGCAGATTCTGCGGGGACATTCGCTCCAGGAAAAGCGTCATACGTTCATAGGCATGAAGGCGATTGGGTAGTATGGTTTCAATACTTCGGCCCCGGATTTCAAGTTTTTTAAGGTCAATATCTTTTTGGATAAAAGAACGTACCACCAAAAAAGCTGCATACAGTACAACCGAAGCGGGAATCAAAATTTTTCCGAATTCAATCAAGGCATCCATAGAATTTATAAAGCGCGAAAAGTGTTTTGAAATTAAATAATTTTACTTCACAATTACGCACATGTTTGATAACATTCATCCAATTACTATTTCAGGCAGGGCTTGCGAGGAAATCCACAAGATTATGAAGACCAAAGGTATTCCACCTGAATATGGCCTTCGTGTTGGCATTAAAGGAGGCGGGTGCGGGGGTGTATCGCTTATGATAGGCTTTGATAAGATGAAAGAAACTGATCTTTCTTACCTTATTGAGGGCATCACCGTATTTGTGGATAAGAAACATGCCATGTACGTTATTGGTAAGGAGGTTGATTTTTTGGATGAATCAGACGCCAGAGGGTTTATGTTTATTGATCCTGTAAAAGGCAATCATTAGCTGTGTTTACCGCTTTCCGAACAGTTCAACCGAAGCTTTTTTACACTTTCCACCGATCGGAGGATTTATTTTGGAAATTTTGATCTTCACGTCTGACACCTGGGGTATCTCTGACAGTACCCTTTCCACTATTTTCTCCCCCACTGTCTCCAGCAGTTTCGAAGGTTTTTCCATTTCTTCCTTTACAAGCTGATAAAGGGTTTCATAATTCACGGTCCTGCTCAGGTCATCCCGGCCAGCGCCTTCAATAATCTCCGTCCCTACCGAAATATCCACTTCAAACCAATTACCAGACTCACGTTCATGGGGATACACCCCGTGAAATGCATGAAATTCGAGCCCTTCGAGGCAGATTTTTCCGATCATACTGTTGTGCTGGATCCCGAAAAGGGTGAATACTTATTTATCCGATGGCGTCAAAAAAGGATTGATGTGTTTTCTTCGGTTGTTCCTCAGGAATTTCCTGCTGCTCTAACCGCGAAGTTTCATTCTGAGCAGGGAGTTCTTTATTGCTTGACTTTTCGTAATCCAGGTTTGGAAAAGAGATCTTTTTCGCCTCGCGCCTAACTGTGAACAGGTGATGATCGGCGTCAAAATCTTTAGTCATATTTCGCGAACGTTCAACCTTTTCCATTACTTCAGAAGCGAGGCGTTTCAGCTCACTAACCATATCTTCACGCGTTGATTCCATTTTTTTGTAATTGTCGACAAGGGCTTTCAACCGCTCTTCCATATCGGCAATGATTTGCCTGGCACGCACTTCAGATTCTTCGATCGTATCTTTTGCCTTCATCTTTGCCTCATTCATGATGCCATCCGCTTTCAGTTGTGACTCTCTTATATTAAGATCAGCAGCTTTTTTGGCCTGGTCAATAACACTGGCGCCTGTATCCTCTGCGGTTTTTAAGGTTTTGTACAAAGAGTTTTCAACCTCCCTTAATTTTTGAATTTCCCGCTCAGTTGATTCAAATTTAAATCTCAATTCTTTATTCTCGTCAACGATGCGTTCCCATTCCTGCGAAAGCGTCGTCAGAAATGCATGAACTTCATCCTTTTCGTAACCCCTGAAGTTTTTTTCAAAAGTTTTTTGCCGTATCTCGAGTGGTGTAATTTTCATAACCTTATTAGTTTAAAAAATAATTTGCCAGACCGATATCGAGCGATCATCGCTGGCACTGAGCAATTGGTTTTTATGTTTTGTCCAGAGAAGTTTATTGACGGAGGTGGCGTGACCTGCATGGCGGCCCTTATCAATAACCTTCAATAATCTGTAGGCACTGGCATCCCAAACCTTAATGGTTTTATCCATGCTACAAGTTACAAAATGTTTGCCATCTGGGCTAAACTCAATATGATTAATTGCGTAGAGGTGTGCCACCACTTCCTCCACCAATCGATACTCCGCCACGACATCCCAAACTTTCAGGCGTGCATCCCGTGATCCGCTGAGAAGAAATTGAGAATCGGGTGAATATCGTACAGTGAATACAGAATTTTGGTGCGCCTCCCATGCATACTTCAACGTTAAGTTCTGATCAAAAACCCTGATATAATTATCACTGAATCCTATCGCAATCTCACCGGTAAGATAATTCATTGCGATGCTGCGTGCGCTTTTAACACCGCCTTGAACTTTCTTAAGGATGGTGAGGGTTTTCAGATCGACCTTGTATATCACACCATCCCCCGTTGCCACCAATACAGCATCCTCGAAAGATTGAAGATCAAATATCGCCGCCTGCGTGAGTTTTAACGAAGCCAATTCCTTTTTATTCTGCCAATCCAGCAAATGAATTCCTTCATAATTATGGCCCGCCACAAGAACACCTTGCTTCTCCATAAAATGCAGCGCATAAATCGAGTTCGGAAGTTTGGCAATCAGGTCTCCATTACCAGGATTCTCAAGATCCCAGCACACAACCATACCGTCACCAGCCCCGGAAAAAAATAGCGAATCTGTACCCGAGGGATGCAAACAAAAAATTCCATCCCGATGGCCTGTTAGCGAATGTAGCTTTTGAATATGAACCTGGGTCATTCTAAATGTAAATCTAAAATCCTACCTTTCCGAGATCGGATAATGCCACAATGTAGGAATTCATGCGCAGGAAATTTCTGTTTGTTAGCCGCCATCTTTCTGCATTAAACTTTTAATACATGCCCGTCGAGCGTATTTATAATTCCCCCAATTCCATCTGGGGTTTCTGGAAAGTAGAGGAAGATGAAGATTCTTTAGCGGCAGCTGTGCCTTTTGAGAAGGTATCTGAATCCCTTTCAAATCCGGCGAAGCGGTTAGAATTCCTTGCTGGCCGCGTGCTGATAAAATCCCTCCTGTCAACCTGGAGTATGGAGTTTAAAGGGATTACGAAAGATGGTTATGGTAAACCTTTCCTCATTGACTCGGATATTCAAATCTCCCTCACCCATTCTTATCCTTATGTTGCCGCCATTCTGCACCGTAAAAAAAAAACAGGCATTGATCTTGAACAACCGAAGGATAAACTTTTGACGATTGCACCGCGTGTCCTTGCTGAATCGGAATTGCGGGATGCCGGTAACGATATCGTTAAACATTGTATTTACTGGTGTGCCAAGGAAACGTTGATAAAACTTTACGGTAAAAAAGACCTTGTCCTTGCCAAACACCTCTTAATAATGCCCTTTTTACTCCGACCTGAAGGGTATTTAATTGGCCGGATTATTGCCAATTCTTCCGAAACAGAGATACCTTTACACTATATTGTTTACGAAAATTTTGTGGTTGTGGTTTCTAACTAACCTGTATGAAAAAAATATTGTTGGTAATCTTAAGCCTGGTTTCGTCTTACGCTTTCGGGCAGGAAGTAAAGAATTTTAAACTCATCAACGTTTTGAATAACCAATCCACATCCCTGGACACTTATCCATCATGTGAAGGAATGGTTCTGATTTTTACCAGTAATACTTGTCCTTACGATGAGTATTATCGCAACCGCATTGCTAAGCTCTCTCAGGCCTACCAGGACCGCGTCCCTTTTGTCATGGTGAATTCCCATACAGACCCAACGGATGCTCCAGATAAAATGATCTTGAAAGGCAAGCAATTGAATATAGCCGTTCCTTACCTTGCGGATAAGGAACAAACTTTAATGGCTAGCCTCGATGTTCGAAAAAGCCCCGAGGTATTTGTACTAAAAAATCAAAATGGAAAATTCTCGGTAGTGTACCGCGGTGCCATTGATGACAACGCACAGGTCGAAGCGGATGTGCGCCACAGCTATTTGCGCGACGCTATCGATATCATGCTGACCAATCAAAAAATTGAAACCCCGGAAGTGAGACCAGTGGGCTGTAATTTGAAAAAGAAAGGTTAGCACAGCGCTGCCGGCAGGTCATCAGAATATCGAATAGGCAAAAATTGTATCCCCCGATGGCAGACTGATCCTGTTGGAATGCCTATTCCACTGCCTTCCGATAAACATCATCATAGTGCTTGAGTAAATTTTCCCAATCAAAAGCTGCGGAGTAACTCTCAACATTATTTCGCTGCAAGATGCGCTCCCTTCTCGTCTGTTTTAGGAAGCTGTAAAGGAAAGAGGACAGTTGCCGCGCACTCCAATCAAAGGTACGCTTACCCCTTTCAACAACATACATTCCATTTTTATCATGATCTGGCATATGGTGTAAAAGGTAGTCGCCAAAACCTGAAAGATCACTGGTAACGGAGGGAATTCCACTGGCCATGCACTCAAGGGGGGTATAACCCCACGGTTCATAGTAGCTCGGGAAGATACCGAGGTTACAACCCCTGACAAATTGCAGGTAGTCCATACCAAATAACGGATTAGTTGCCGAGATGAAGTCAGGGTGGTAAACGATTTTAACCTTGTCATCTTCCGCATTTAATAACTTTCGGGCCTTCAGGAAATTCAATATTTCATCATTTTCCTCCTCCACTAATCGGTGCGTAACCACCAGGGGCAATCTATCGGTTTTCCAGGATTGAATGGTCCTCCGGTACCTTAGTTTCCAGTACTCATCGACAAATTCATTGAGGTCAGGCAACCGATGATCCTCCCTGACAGTACTTTCATAAAACAATTTTTTTCCTACTTGT
>JAYSOP010000517.1:0-4079 GCA_043722905.1 Chryseolinea sp. | reverse complement strand
CGACAATGCCGGCCTTTTTCATGCGCTTAAAAATGGAAAGAATGTGGTCCCGGTTTTTATTTTTGACACTGTCATACTGGAAAAGCTGGAAGACAAATATGACCGAAGGGTTGATTTTATTTATCAGGCATTACAGAAGTTGAGCACAGAAATTCAAGCGTGGGGCGGATCCCTTGTGATACTCCAGGGTGTGCCTGAAGACATCTTCCGTAATTTAAATCCAGGCAGCGTTTATACCAACAATGATTACGAGCCCTACGCACTCCAGCGCGATCAGCGGGTTAAGGATATCCTGGAAGAAAAAAATGGTTCGTTTCATAGCTATAAAGACCATGTAATATTTGAGAAAAAAGAGGTGGTCAAGGAGAATGGAGATCCATACCTGGTCTTTACCCCATTTAGCAAGAAATGGAAATTAATGCTGACGGAATTTTATCCGACCAGTTATACCACTAAAAATTATTTTCAGCAATTTAAGAAAATTTCGCCCTGGCCTTTTCCTTCTCTAAAGGAAATAGGATTTTTAAAAACCGACTTTGTTTTTAAAGACGCACTGGTTGAAAAGGATATTATCAAGCAATACCATAGTCACAGGAATTTTCCTGCGATAAAAGGAACCACAAGGTTGAGTGTACACCTGCGATTCGGCACAACAAGTATCAGGGAACTGGTTCAGTTGACAAAACCCATAAGCGAGACCTGGCTGAACGAACTTATCTGGAGGGATTTCTATCAGATGTTGCTGTGGCATTTCCCTTATGTTGCCCAGTCAGCATTTAAACCGGCATATGACCATATTGAATGGAGAAATGATGAAAAAGAATTTGTTGCGTGGTGCGAAGGAAAAACAGGTTTCGGTATCGTCGATGCTGGCATGCGACAACTCAATGAAACAGGGTTTATGCACAATCGTGTTAGGATGGTTACCGCCAGCTTCCTGACCAAGCATTTACTGATCGATTACCGTTGGGGCGAAGCCTATTTTGCCAAGAAATTAATTGATTTTGATCTGGCGGCAAATAATGGCGGCTGGCAATGGGCGGCGGGGACAGGAAGTGACGCAGCACCCTATTTTCGCGTGTTCAATCCTATTTTGCAGCAGGAAAAATTTGATAAGGATCAGGTGTACATCAGAAAATGGGTACCGGAATATGACACCCTACAATATCCAAAGCCTGTCGTTGACCATAAAATGGCTCGCGAACGGGTTTTAAGAGCTTATCAAAAAGCCCTGAACACAAACAGCAGTGCAGACAATCAGTTGAAATTTTTATGAAAATATACCGCATCACGCAAAAACAGTTTCTTCCTCTCAGCTTACAGGAAGCCTGGACTTTTTTTTCTAATCCGCGAAACTTGTCAGAGATCACACCGGATAAAATGGATTTTAGAATTCAATATGTATCGGGTGACGGAAGCATGTATCCCGGACAATTAATTAAATATAGAATCAAACTTTTAACCGGCGTGTGGGTGGATTGGCTGACGGAGATCACCCAGGTGAAAAATCAGCAACATTTTATCGACGAGCAAAGGTTTGGCCCTTATGCCTTCTGGCATCACCAGCATTTTTTTAAAGAAGTCCACGGAGGTGTGGAAATGACTGACGTTGTGAACTACGCGATTCCTTTCGGTTGGATCGGCAGATTGACCCATTGGTTGTTTGTTCGCCGCGAGGTTAATGCTATTTTTGCCCACCGGTATCATATTTTAGAAAGTAGGTTTAATAAATTAACAACTCATGGAGCCGTTGCAGTCTAGTCTGGAGGTATCAGACATCTTACTTTGCTCACTGATCGTAATAGCCACCTTTTTGTTCTGGGAATTCGTTGCCTGGATAACGCATAAATATGTGATGCACGGTCTGTTATGGACCTGGCACAAGTCACATCACACGGTACACGAAAAATCCCTGGAAAAAAATGATTTATTTGCTTTGGTTTTCAGCTTACCTTCCATCGGAATTCTATATTATTTCTCCGTTAAGGACTACAATCCTTACATGATTTCCATTGGTTTGGGCATCTTTTGTTATGGATTTTTTTACCTGGTTTTTCACGACATTATTGTTCACCAGCGCCTTAAGTGGAGACCTGAAAGAAGAAGCCGGTATTTGCAACGAATGATACATGCCCATTATATTCACCATAGCAAACATTCAAAGGAGGGCTGTGAGGCTTTTGGGTTTCTGTTTGCTCCGAAAAAATATGAACCCAAAAAGTTTTCTTTTAAGAAGGAAAGGTCAGAAACGCAATAAAGAAAACAATTGAATTCAAAATATCTTTATCTCTGGATTAATTTCCTTGCTTTCATCGTCCCCTTCCTTTTCAGCTTTTACCCGAAGGCTAATTTCTCAAAGAAATGGAAATATGTATTGCCAGCCATTGCCGCCAATGCGGTGATTTTCCTTGTTTGGGATGAAATATTTACGCGCCTCGGGGTGTGGGGGTTTAATCCGGATTATATTTCCGGAATCTATTTATTTAGTCTTCCGCTTGAAGAAGTGATGTTCTTCTTTTGCATTCCCTATGCCTGCTTGTTTACATACTTCGCCTTGAACCACCTGATAGAAAAGGACGTATTATTTCCGCATCAGGAACTGATCTCCAGTTTATTAATTTTCTTACTATTAATCTTCGGTGCCTATTACATCAATCAATTGTACACGGGAATTACTTTTATGGCGACTGGCTTATTTCTTGCCTTGATCATGCTGAAATTAAGAACCCGCTTCATGGGCCGGTTTTATGTGGCCTTTGGCGTTATTCTCATCCCTTTTCTTATTGTAAACGGAATTTTGACCGGATCCTTCATTGACGAGCCAGTGGTTTGGTATAACAATGAAGAGAACTTGAGAATTCGGATCGGAACAATACCCGTAGAGGATGTTTTCTACGGCATGTTAATGCTTCTTATCCCGATCACTATTTCGGAAAAACTGGAAGAATGGAAATATTATAAAAATAAACCCCTGGTAAGTCAGGGGTAAAATATTCTTATAATATGAAGGAATCCGTTTACTCAGCATTCACCGTCGTTTCCTTCAGTCGCTTGGATTTTTTATCTTTTTTTTGATGGAGCACATCTTCAACAAAAAATAGTTTTTTCCTTTCCTTTTTAGCCTTGCGATTTTCTTTTTTTAGCAGACCAGCAAAAACAGCTGCCAATTTTTTGGAACTGCGATCTAATTCCTTCTTAACTCTTTTCGAGGGTTTTGGCAATTCAAGGTTGCTGATAACTTCACGCATTGAATCATTTAATAAGCTGTTCAATGCTTTTTTTGAAACTTTCTTGTTTTCCATAAGTAGCGGTTGAGGTATGTAATTTATGAAATGTTAACAAAAGACGACCTTGTTAACAAAAAAATAATATTAGAACTCACGAAAGTGCGATTTGGCTCTTAAAAAGCAAACTTATCGCAAACATTACGGAACATTCTTATTCATAACGCAATGAGTTTACCGGATTGGCTGAGGCCGCCTTTATGGATTGGAAACTGACTGTAAGCCAAGCAATTATAATGGCAAGCGAACCGCTCAGGATAAAAATCACCGGATTAATCTCTATTCTGTACGCAAATCCTTTAAGCCAGCTATTGACCACAAACCAGGCACCCATCGCAGCTGGCGTAAAGGCTATCAACACCAGCTTTGTAAATTCCTTTGATAACAACAGCGTCAGCCCGGTTGTCGTGGCCCCCATTGCCTTCCGGATGCCAATTTCCTTCGTGCGCTGTTCTGCGGTAAAAGCTGCCAGGGCAAACAGCCCCAGGCAGGCTATAAAAATAGCCAATGCGGCGAAGACACTGAAAAGCTGCCCCATTCGCTGTTCTGACCGGAATAATTCGTCAAAATTTTCATCCAGGAAATTGTAATCGAACGGCTCATTTGGAGCATACTGTTTCCACAATTTCTCAACTGCTGCGACAGCTTTTTGAGGGTTACCCTGATACCGGATCATGAGCGTATATGATTTATCCGTTAGCCGGATGGCCAGTGGCCGTACCTGTAATTTTAGTGATTCGAAGTTAAAGTCCTTATACACGCCGATGATGCGAAGTCTTTCAATCTTACCATCAT
>JAYSOP010000516.1:0-1814 GCA_043722905.1 Chryseolinea sp. | reverse complement strand
GGTAACCAAATCAATATGCTCTTCATAGATCGCCTTTCCTACAATAACGGCATCCACGCCAATCTTTTTCAGGTTTTCGAGATCTTGCGTGTTGCTGACGCCTCCTGAGGCAATTAATTTTATTGATGGGAATCCTTTTAACAATTTTGTGTACAGTGATACGTTGGGGCCCTGTAACATGCCGTCAGTGCTGATATCTGTGCAGGTTACATAACGCACACCGTGTTGCAAATAGTCCCGCAAAAAATCGTTGATAGAAATATTTGAATTTTGCTGCCATCCCGCAATGGCTATGTGCTCGCCTTTCACATCGGCACTCAAAATAATTTTTTCTGCCCCATACAATTCAAGCCAATGGTAAACAAGTTCCCGGTTTTTGACGGCAATACTGCCAAGGTTCACCTGCTGAATACCTGTTTTGAATAAACGGTCTATGTCGTCTTCTGTTTTGATGCCTCCGCCAAAATCTACTTTCATATGCGTATTTGCTGTAATCGTTTCGATCACTTTCCAATTCACAACTTTACCAGCTTTGGCACCGTCGAGATCAACCAGATGAAGATATTTTAGTCCTGCATCTTCAAAACTTTTGGCAACCGCTAACGGATTTTCATTATAGATTTTTTTTTGCGCGTAATCGCCTTGCGTAAGGCGTACACAATTTCCGTCGATAATATCGATGGCCGGAATGATTCTCATACTCTTAAGAAGCTTTTTAATACCAATTCGCCAGCGCTTGCTGATTTCTCCGGATGAAATTGCACTGCATAAAAGTTATCCCGGTGCATGGCAGAACTGAATGGATTAATATATTCGGTGACGGCAGTCGTGTCCCTATTAACGGGAACATAATAACTATGTACGAAATAGGCATGTTCATTTTCAAGGTCCTTGTCCAGCCAGCTACCTTTAAGCTTAAGCTGATTCCAGCCCATATGTGGCACCTTCAAATCGCCTTCTGGTATGAATCTTTTTACCGGCTGATCGAAGATACCTAAACAAGGCGTGTTATTCTCTTCAGAATGTTTACACATCAGCTGCATGCCAAGGCAGATTCCCAGTACTGGCTGTTTAAGATCCCTGATAAGAGAATCTAGTTGCTTTTCTCTTAGGTAATGCATCGTGGTACTCGCTTCCCCCACACCCGGAAAAATAACTTTATCAGCTTTTCGGATTTCTTCTACATTATCTGTTATTGAAAAGTCAATGTCCAATCGCTCCAGTGCGAATGAGACGGATTGGATATTTCCGGCGTTGTATTTGATGATGACTAATTTCATTTCGAAAGCGAGATCTTTTAACTCAACTATTATTACAGGACAATGTGCGCCCCTAAACCGCAGAGTCCCTGAAACAGGAGACTCTGCGGAGAAGAGAACGAATGATGCTCGAGTGCATAGGGGACCGATTGGATGTTCCCGGCGTTATATTTTATGATGACAAGACTCATTTTATGATCATTAGGTTGTGTATTCGTCCCCGGGAGGCACCGCCGGGACGATGAATTATAAAACGCCCTTTGTTGTTGGCAACTGATTTCCTTCCCTTTTCAAGGCCATCTTAATCGCCTTTGCAAACGCTTTAAAGATGGCCTCTATCTTATGGTGTTCATTCGCGCCCTCCGCTTTGATATTCAAGTTACTTTTTGAAGTGTCGGTAAATGATTTGAAAAAGTGATAAAACATTTCTGTTGGCATTTCACCGATTTTTTCACGTTTAAATTCCGTCTCCCAGACCAGCCAGGGTCTTCCGCCAAAGTCAATGGCTACCTGGGCCAGGCAGTCATCCATGGGCAAACAAAACCCGTAGCGTTC
>JAYSOP010000515.1:0-2914 GCA_043722905.1 Chryseolinea sp. | reverse complement strand
AATTGGGATGATATAAATGACCCTCCTTCAATGGAGCTTCAAGAAAAGTTTGCCCTGCAATAATTGAAGGCTTTCCCCGATCGTATCGCCTATGCAACTACATTTTCTATAGAAAAATTCAATGACGATGATTGGCAGGAACAAACTATCGACTATTTAAAAAACTCGTTTTCAGAAGGAGCTATAGCTGTTAAAATATATAAAGTTATAGGCATGAGTCTGAGAGATAAAAATGACAAGTTGGTAATGATTGATGACCCCAGGTTTGATAGGGTAATTGATTTTATTGTTAAAAGTAATATTTCAGTTGTGGGGCATCTTGGTGAACCGAAGAACTGTTGGCTTCCTGTGGAGAAAATGACCACTAAGGGCGATAGAGGTTATTTCAGCGAACATCCCGAGTATCATATGTATTTACATCCTGATTTTCCATCATATGAAGAGCAGATTGATGCGAGGGACCGAATGCTTGAAAAACATCCTGACTTAAAATTCGTAGGTGCACACTTAGGAAGTTTGGAATGGAGTGTGGATGAACTTGCCAAACGCCTTGATAAGTTTCCAAACATGGCTGTAGATATGGCGGCCCGTATATCTCACCTGCAATATCAGTCGAAGACCAATTGGCAAGACGTTCATGACTTTTGTATTCAGTACCAGGATAGGCTCCTCTACGCTACAGACATACGGGTAAACGGAACGGAAACTCCATCAACGATTAAAAAACAAGCGCACGATATATGGCTCAATGACTGGAAATTTTTCACCACGGATCAGGAAATGCAAGCATCTGAGGTTGAAGGCGGGTTTAAAGGACTAAAATTACCACCTGCGGTAGTTGATAAAATATTTTATAAAAATGCTGAAAAGTGGTTTCCCGGAATGATCAAGGATGACCAATAAAGCTTGCCCATAGGTGGTTGCTGAGAGTTCTTCGGAAATGTAAGCCATGAATTCCTTACCCGCTTACAGGCAGATCTTACCTTATCTGATGATACCTGAAATGGATGGAAAATTATTACCCTTTGAATTAAGGAGCAATAGATTTTCTATAAACAAAAATTCCATTTATTATACTTTCCGCGAAAGCTTCAGCAGAAGAAAGAATAGAAGGAATCGGATTGATACCATTCAATTAAATCCGCACCAAGAACGTACCCCCGGGACCAGTGCGGAAAAATTAAGGTTGCACAAGACCATGAAAATTGAGTGCATTCACACTTCGTTTAGGTTAGTTCAGGATGATTTATTGAATTCCTTTGAGGCGTCACAGCCTCAATATCTTGCGAAAGGGCACCTGTAAATTATGCAACAATTTTTCTCAAGTTTGTAAAACTCGTCTGGCAAAATCTGCTGTATTTTGTGTTGTCAAACAAAAAAATTCTCTCTTGGACAAAAAACCATTTATATTATATGTAGATGATGATCCGGATGATCGTGAGCTATTTGGTTATGCGCTTGCAAGGTCTGGAGCGGATTATGATTTAATCACAGCGGACGACGGTTTTGATGCCCTCAGGATTCTATCATCGGGCGAAAAACCCACGTGCCTCTATATTGACATCAACATGCCAGCGATGAGTGGGCTTGAATTGTTAAAAATTATAAAATCAAATAGTCTATATACCTTGCTGCCTGTTTTCATTTTTTCTACAGCTGCGAATCGAGAATCCATTGAAGAAGCCAAAAGACTTGGTGCAGTGGATGTAATCATTAAACCCAGGTCGATTCAAGGCCTCATCAATTACCTTCATTCATGCTTTAGTACAACTGTTTAGCGTTGGCGATCAGATTTCTATTATATTCCGAAGACTAAATACCCGTTAAGGGGCTACGGGTATGGGTTTGACCTTGTGTAAGAAAATTGTTCAGTATCGCAAAGGATCTTTCCTCGCCGAATCTTTTCGCTACCCTGAAGAAAGTCCACTCTTTGCAGCTGGTTGAAATATCAAAAATATATTGACCAGCCTTCAAATTCTTTTTTATGTCTGAAATAAGGAAGGATCCACTGCGAAGAAGGAAATACTTTGCCTTTCACTATCAGTACAGACGAATCTTTCAATAAGGGTACCAGGCGATCCTTGTCAATCTCATCCTGTAAATTATATACAAAGTTTTTCCATTGATCATCTCTTTCAAAAGTAATCTCTCGATTCAAATTATTGTTTCCTTTATCGAGAGTGATGATACTTCTGTTAAGGTGAAAAGCCAAAGATGGTAACATCCGGTCATAAACCATCACGTTCCTCGTCTCATACCCCTGGGACTTTATCCACTCGGCAAGGGGCTTTGATGCATTTAGTATTAATTCATTACGACCTAAAAAGTGATTACCATAACAGAAAATAACCAGGGCAAACACATAGGCATAGACCACCATCCTATCTTTTTCAAGACTTTTTGCGTATACCCTTATCGTTAGGAGCGCTACAATTCCCGCCATGGGTATGACTAACCATTTAATCGGGAACTCAAAACCAAATAGAGAGACAAAACAACAGGCCAAGAGCAGTACAATAAAGTAGACTAGTACGGATAAATCCAGACGTGATTTGGGACGAAGGTTGAAAACCGCATGGGCCGCAATAATGGCCACACCTGGAAAAACGGGAAGAATGTAAAGCACAAGTTTGGAGCTAACGAGTGAAAAAAAAATTACAGGAACTAAAATCCAGAAGACAATAATCCTTCTCACTTTAATCGGCTCCTTTTCCAATCCTCCTCTGACAAAATGAACTAACAGCACAGCACTCCATGGTAACGCGAGTAAGGGACCATACAACAAATAATACCAAAACGGCTGATGACGGCTGAAGACATCTGCATGGGTCACTCTTTCGAATGTTTGGCGGAATAGAAAATAGGATAGGAATTTTTCATTTTCCGTCACGAGCACCCCATACCAGGAAAAGGC
>JAYSOP010000514.1:0-2333 GCA_043722905.1 Chryseolinea sp. | reverse complement strand
ATGATGGTCAGAAGACCCACAAGACCAGCGCCTGATAAAATTCCAAACTGGTCTTTAAACAGCACGAATAACGGAGTAATAATAATTACGCTGCCCCGTACGAAATTAGGTACAGTAGTGGCACTGTTCGACTGTGGTAACAAACCCATTCGCAATGTTTGCCAGCGAATAAATCAAAATAGAGCCAAACAAAACACTGATTCTCCCTTTCTTATCGCGAAGCACTGGCAATCCGATCAGTTCTTCACTTTGATCACCACCTTCTTTACAGGAACATTATCTTCAACCTTCATTCCTGGCCGATGAACATTATCCGGAAAGAAAATAAAAAATTTGCCCGGGATCGCGGTGAGGTTTCTGCCTTTGTCTGCATCATAGAAAATTATATCCCGTTCATCGTTATAGGCCGTCTTTACTTTGGTGGATGAAAGATCCGTCAGACCGATGTACTCTGTCCCTGAAACCACATATTGGAGATCGGTGTATAATTTATGCGATTCATATTGGGCATCCTCATGATTCTTTGAATTGTATAGAGAGACAATGGCAAATACATCTTTACCTATAATTTCATGGTTACCTGCTTCAATGGCCGACAAATCCTTATTCTTCAAAAAGTCAAAGGCTTTATCCCAACGGACTTTATTCTGGTGATACCGGGCCGCAAATTGTTTCTGATCGATGGAGGGATCAGCCTGCAGGGTTGTTTTTCCTAACCAGTCTTTTCCATGAAACCAATCCGCAATCTCCGCATCAGACCATTCCTGAGGATTATCTCCCCTTTTGCCGGATGCACATGCCATCATTAAAAAACCGGCGACAATAAAAAATGTAGGGAGTTTCATAATCTTATAATTTTAGATTTTTAATTGAATTAAGACATGGTGGACTTAAAGTTTCAGGGGTTGCAAAGTAACCCATAGCCTTCGGATATAATAAAACGACAATAATATTATCCATGAGTTCCTTTGGCTCATTTACTTCCCTGGTTCTTTAACAGCATCCCGAATTGCCCGCCCGGCTGCATCCAGATTTGCCAACCGCATTTCAGAATATTTACGCGACAGAATTACCCCATTTGCGCCCGCCTTAAATGCGGCGAGGGTAGCAGCGTAAGTATCCTCAGGAGAGGCCTTTCGGCTCTTTTCACCGGTAGGGATACCTATGTCAATGCCGGGAAAAATAAGGCAATTTCCTTTTACTCCTGCCAACGCGCGTTGCGTTTCACGAAATACATACTCAGCAGATAGCCCTTCCGTGGCAAGTTTATCGAGTGGTGCCTCATTGCCATAATTCAAAAGATGATTGTTAAATCGCATCAATTCTTCATGCGGGACGTCGCGAAATATGGTGGATCCTATATTGCGAATGAAGCTGGCATAACGTTCTCCTCCGCAATTGTTGTAGGCCACTACTTTAAGGAAGTCTGATTTGGTGGCAAGATCCTCATAGCTGCGGGTAGCCCTGAAAAAGGGATTGAACGAGTTTACATGTTCAATATGAAAACCAACCTGAAGATTTTTATCAACTGCTTTTACTGCCTTGTACACCTCGTCCAAAACCTCGTGTTTACCAAGATCAAATAAACGGTCCCAGTCAATGATTTCGGGATACAGGAGAAACAAACGCTGAAATTCAACGTAGTAGCCATCGCTTGGTCGCTGGTCTTTAAGCGATGCCTGCACAAGCTGGTCAAGCTTTTGATAGCCTTCGCGGGCGCGCATAAAATCAATGCCTTGTTCACGCGCGGCCCGCTGATGGTGCTCACAGAAGCAAGTGGCGCGAGAGGAGTCGATCTTCTGAAAGTGACTGGCTCCGAGCGCATTTAAAAGCGGGCCGTTGCGCTCATTGAAAAAAAGAATACCGTCTATATCATAGGATTTGCAAAGGTCTGTAACAAGCCCGGTCCAAAAGGCGCGCACATCCGGATGAAAAAGACAAAGCGTATTGGTCTTTCTTCCTTGCAGATCAATCTCCCCACATTCCTTTACCCCCGAAACATCGGAACGCCATTGATCTTCCACAGAACAGAATACTTTCATTCCTCTTTTCTTTGCACCAGGCAAGACAGCAGCGACAATATCCAGGTTGCCATGCTCAGGGGCGCGGGTGTTTTTAAGCAGGGTATTTCGATAGTACTCCGGATGGGAGACTGCATAATTACCGCCATGGAAAGATTTTTCGTCTGATTCCTGAAGCCCGTGGTCTGGAAAGGGATGTCCGGGAATTTGTCTCCCTGCTAATCCGCGGCCGTAAGTGAAGGTGGTAAGAAAGATCGTGTTTATTGCACCTCGTTTTTGTAAGATATCGAGCACATTTTCTACGCCCTCGTC
>JAYSOP010000513.1:0-11079 GCA_043722905.1 Chryseolinea sp. | reverse complement strand
TTGTTTCGAGAAAATAGTATAAAGAACGGCAAACGCGCATGAAAAAATGTTTGATTTACTACGCATCATTGAAACTCCGGTCGTTGATTTATGTCTGTGGGATCGTCTTAATGGAAATGTTGATGTCTTGCGAAGGAAAGAAAGAACCTCCGGTTACACATCCCAAATTAAAGAAGAAAGAAACAAAGGCTCTTTCCCTTATCAGAAAAGAAGATTGCCTGACGTGCCATTCTATCGAAGACAAATCAGCCGCACCGGCTTATGTAATGATTGCTCAGCGATACAAAGCGGATGAAATTACCGTCGATAAGCTCGCGGATAAAATTATTGCAGGAGGGGGAGGAATGTGGTTCGGAGGTGTAATGACAGAACACCCCTATCTGAAAAGACCAGACGCCGTTAAAATTGTTCGCTGGATATTATCTTTAGACGATTCAATTGCCAATCGTGACCCAATGTTTCATACTGACGGCATAGGGCTTGCGGAATCATTCAGATCACCGGTGGACGGAAAACTGGAAAAAAATGGATTAATGCTGAAAGCTTATTCATTAAAATCCTTCGGTGATATTAGCGGTGCTTTTCCTGACATCCGGAAAGAAATGAAGCCCTTACACTCCGGAATAGTAAAAAAAATACACCTGCCCACTCCGCAGTCATTTAAACCCTTATCAAAAGGTTTCGTTTTACAGGCTACAGGATTTATTCATATCAAGATCCAGGGAGAATATTTTTTTAAACAGGTAAGGACGGGAAGAGGAAGGGTTTTTTTAAATGGAGAAGCCAAAATCAATGAAAACGATTGGGATAGCGAAGTCCTTATTGATCTTTCACCGGGCATTTATGCTATTAAAATTGATTATCAATCCGGTGAAGGAGTTGAAAAACTGTCCTTGCAATGGATCACTCCGGAGGAGGAGTATTATCAGGTCATTCCCGAAGAAGTATTTACGTACAATTGAGATATACTATTATATAGTTTTTTTTTCGAAGCCACTGGTGAATTTTTCCAAAGGCAACGAGATATAACATACAAGCATTTTGCATTACAAAAAGTAATGCGATGACGGAAAGAGCACTGATCAAACTTGAGGCAACGATCCGAAAGCATTGCGGCACCGTGCCGCATTCGTGACAAGCTAATAAGAACTCAATGGTTTAGATTTACGGTTCGCACTTTATGTCTGTTTTGTGGAACGACGTGATTTTTTCCCTACCACTTCGTTCTTTCCGACCATGCCCATCCTAATGGTGCACATCACCTTTCGCGGCTAGCGGCAGTTTGGAAAAATTTTAGAATCAATAACTATCCAATTAGGAAAAGCAGCAAACTCTCATTAAGTTAGGGTACTAACCTGCTATGAAGTTTGTCTCAAACAAGCTCGATTGGGTTTGGTACAGCCCGACCAAACGTTTTTAATTACACCGTTCTTTTTGGAAATACTAACTGGAGATTCCAGTTCGGTATATTATCGCAGGTTCTAACATGTAGGCGTTGATTCTCATATGCTCGCTAATTTCATACTGAATGAAAGCGAGATGTGAGTTAGTAGAAGTTTTCAAACACGACCCCGAATGAAATCTTTACGAAGTATTATCAACAAGCTTTCCCATCATGAAATCGGGACCTTTCGTGTGTTCCTATCCAGCCATTGCAGAAATGGTAAGAATAAGAAACTCGAACTATTTGATCAGCTGGTAAAGAAAATTCCGGAAAGCGCTTCATCCGATTCGACGCAAGTATCGCGTCAATCCGTTTATCAATTAAAAAAAAGGCTGAAGGAAGAGCTTTACACTTTCCTGATAACCCAGGAACAGGTTAAGGTTTGTAACGATCGGTCTTTCCTCGAGATGGAATGCCATAAGAAGCTATACTGTTTCAAGATTCTTTTTGACAAAGGCATTTACGACCATGCACTTCAAATGTTGAACGAGGTACTAAATAGTGCATCAAAGCACGCACTCCACAGTCTTTATCTTGAATCAGTAAATCTCAAGAACATCTATTTCCCGATGACACAGACAAAAGTTGTAAGACAGATACCCGTCAATCACGAGATCAAAAAGTTAAAGAAAAGCCTTGGAAGAAATTTGTACATCAATCACTACCTGTCGGAATCAGGAAATTTTCTTCATGAGAGCGATGATTCTTTTCGGCTTCGACTAATGAGGAAAGTATCCGATTTTGACATGGCCGAAAGTGAACCGGTAATTGATCAATTGATGGAAGTGAACCATTTATTCTATCAAAAGGACTTTCATTCGGCTCATGATAAGTTGGTGGACCTGTTAGGAACAGACGCTGACATATCGGGTGATGCCAACCTGGTAAACCTGGTCTACGTCGAATTGACAAAGGCCTGTATTTGTACAAATGCACTTGTTGAAGCACAAAGATGGTTGCCACAGGCGAAACTAAGTATGATCAAGGTCGATCCATTTTTTCAGCTTCTGCTTGAGCTGCAATTCATAATAGCCGTGGGGTCTGGTGACACAGTCAAGCAGAAAGAGATACTGGAGCAGTCAAGACAACTACGAGAAATCAGGGAAAACGCAGTACTCACAGCGAAATGGTCATTCTTCGCACTGCTTATAAGTTTTCAGGAGAGAGATTTTAAGAGGGTAATCAAAGCAGCGAACGCCAATTCAACTTTTCTATTCAAAGACAAAAGCTGGTTGATAAATCTTAAGATGCTGGAACTCCTGAGTATTTATCAGTTAAAGGATTCAGACTGGCTCTACTATAAAATGGAGAGTTTCCGTAAGATCATAAGCGGAACAGAGGGGAAACAGCAGCGAATAAGCCAGATCGCTAACCTTTTGAAGGTCCAAATAAGTGGAAAGGGATTATCTCAATCTGATACGCACGACAAAATCATCAGGATAGAAAAAGAGTTTCCCTGGCATCCGTTGAGTAATGAGCTTGTCAATTACTGCACGTACATCAAAGCTATGCTTGCCGCCGATAGCCATGCCTCACTCTCCCAGACTCAATCGTTTTGCCAAAATACCGGGCCGATCGAATCGCAAATTTCCTTCCAGTAGTCAAGGGTGACTTACTCTTGAAAGTTCATTGCCTCCGCATTTTTCTGTTTTCAAGAAAATCTCCTTGCCCAGGATATTTCGCCGTATTTCGATCGTTGTCTAAGATGTCAGGTTTGGTCAGGATTTTGTTCATTAATGTTTTGGTTGTCAGGATCTTAATTTTTGGGTATAGTCTTACGGTCGTTTACTTCATCTGTAAAAGGTCCTTTAACCGAAGATAATTAATCTCCTTCTTTAATTATGGATATAAACCTCGCTGTCAACCATCGGGTAACAGCTTAAAAAGAATTATGCGGATGAAATTAATGTCTTCTGATAATTCCTTAGAGGAACTGGAATTTCCGCATTGTTGGAATTAAGCTGCCTGGTAAATGAAAAACCATCTTATCATCTGGATAGATCAAGGGAAAGGTATCGTCGATATACCGTTCTGGGGTGACCTGATCAGGAAGGATAACTTAAAAGCAGACAAGTTTTATCCGGAGATCGTATCGGTTTTCAAAAAACATAAAGTACCCGTTTTATATTCCAAGGAATACAAACCTAAGCTTCAGGAGTGGTCGGCGGATGAGGTGGGGAGTGGGTTGGATCGGGTTTTCAGGGTCATCCTCCAGGAAGATAGAAAATTTCCGCCAGAGCTGGTCAATGACATCTCACTTGTGCCCTACGTAAAAAAGGTCAAACCTGGTGAGATCGGAGTTGCCGACATCCCGACTCGCATCTCTGAGGCACAGGCATTAAGGAAGTTCGATCCGTCGTCATTAATCTTTTTAAAAGAAGCGCATGCGTTCAGCACGGGTAATGCATCTGTAAAGATTGCCGTACTCGATACCGGTGTAGACCATACTCACGGTGAGATCAGTGGTGCCTTGCTGCCGGGAAAAGACTTTGTCGATATCATCGACGGAGCGGATAAGTTCATCGGCGACTATCTTGGCTACGATAGCGACCCTGCCGATGATGTGGGACATGGTACTCATGTCTGCGGAATTCTTGCTGCCAAAGGACTAAAAATGGGTGTCGGCGTTGTGCCTTCCTGCAAGGTTATTCCTGTTAGGGTATTGGGTGCTCTCAATAGAGGAGAGTCGGTGGTGGGCGCTGGTCTTATTGATAATATCAATACCGGTATCAAGTGGGCAGTTGATCAGGGGGCAGACGTCATCAATATGAGTCTTGGGATCAAGCATGAAGGCGGGGGACTCCCACACGAGGAAGTTATTAAATACGCGTTGGCAAAAGGTGTAACGATCGTAGCCGCCTCTGGCAATGATGGCACGAGAGATCTTTATTATCCGGGAGCGCTGCCGGGTGTTATAGCCGTTGGTGCCGTTGATATGAATGACCAGATCGCAGGATTTTCAACCTATGGCGCGCATGTTTCTTTTGTCGCGCCGGGGGCGGGCATCATCAGCAGTTATCCGGGAAATAAGTATTCGATGTCTTCAGGCACTTCGCAGGCTTCACCGTATGTGGCAGGGGCTATTGCCCTCCTTAAGTCAGTGGCGATGAAAGCCGGCCGAAAGCTCAAGGACAATCAGGTGAAATATATTCTGAAGCACACATCGGACAGGTTAAACGGCCAGTTCAAGGATGTGAAGAGTGGGTACGGAAGGATAAACCTTCTGGATGCTATCAAACTGTTGAAGTATAAACTCAGTATTTAACAATAAAAAAATAAAGTTATGGCCAGAACAAATAAATCGGATTTTTCCTCAGGGCACAATCACTTTGGCAACGGGTCTTCAGTAATCAATCCAGCATTTCCTTTACCGGACATGGGAAAATTTTCGCGGACGTCTGACTTCACGATCAACGCACCGAATGTAAAGATCGATGCAGATCTGAAAAAACTTGTCGTACGGGAAAGTGAAAGGTTGCGCTTAAAAGTCTTGAAGTATTTAGCAGATGAGTCTGACTGGAACCTGGACAAGATTCTGAAAGCACCTGATGGCACGAAAGATCACGCCAAGGCCAGACTCGCACGGGATGGCAAAAGTGCAGTGATCTCGGAAGTAAGTAAAGCGATCAATGCCAGCAGCACTGATCACTCTTCTAAGTATCTGTTAAGCAACGAACCATTATATGTTTATGCTTTGAGCTATGCAATCTATCAGGAGCAAGTAGACGATTCCGAGGGGATGAATGACAGAATTCTGATGGCAACGGAAAACAAGATCAAGACTTATTTTAACAAGCTGCTTGTCAAGAAGTTCATCGAAGACAGGCATATCAATCTTTCAAAAGATCAGAAGAAACAGATCATGCAGGCTGCGGGAAGCACTAATATATCCTATTTACAAGGAGAGCCTGCAAAAGCAATCAATAGGATCATTTCAAAGTATGTGGATTATGGCGACCTCAATTTACTGGTCGACAAATTTTTCGAAGCCGGCACCATTGATCCTGAAAAAGGAACTCCACAGATTCGTCAGTTGATGGTTAAATATCTTGTTGATATCGGCCTGACGGTGTCCAAGTCTGATTTAACTCCGGCTGGGTCCTCGTCCGGTGGAGGAGCAACGGGTCCTTCCGGAGGCGCAGGCCCAGGAGGAGGGTCAGCTGTGGCGACTGAATTAAGGCCGGGTACTTCAGATGAAAAACTTCGGGAATCTGATATGGGTACGTCCGGAAGTTCGGAGGAAAATCCGTTGCCAAGGGATCCTGCATCGGAACTGGCAAAGAGAATATCTGAAATGGATATCACCCCATGGAAGGAAACTCCTGCCAATCCAGGAACTTCTTCAGAGAATCCGAAAACAAAAAAATCTGGAAAATAAGTTTGATCAAATAAATCTTTAAATCATGGCTGAACTACTTGAAAAATATGGCGAATACCTGGCACTCGCCTACACGAGTGCTTTGAAAGAAGTTAGGAAAACGGATGACCCGGTCACCAATGTTTACCAGAATGGAAGTCCCTTCTCTTTTAGTTACGCAGTTGACTATTTCGAAACGGCGGATGAGCAAGGTGTTGACATTGAAAACATTCTGGCCGCAGGCACGCTCTACTACATCAAAACGCTTGCCGATGATCTCGGAATTCTCAGGGTTGCTGATGCCGTACTCATGCGCTGGACGAGTGGCATGCTGGATATTCCACAAGGAGCGACAGCCTCGAAGTTGTACAGCTACTATAAACTAAGGGACGAATATACGACTGCGGAGGAACGCTCCATGTTTTACAAAATTGTGCTCAATGTAGGTGACGGAGAGGTGTTGGATAAGATGGCAGTGAACGAGGAATTCACCAGCTTATGGGATACGCTGATGACTGAATCTGTCAAGTACATTGATAAGTACGAACAGAAGGAAACAAATTTTAGTGTAGTGTCGAAGGCAGCGATATACCAGTCTATAAAAGAATTGCAATACAACCTCACAGTGTTCACGAGCGGTATGGTGAAAGCTGTGTTACCGGAAATGTACAGGCAATTCGAGAAGGCGGTTGATATTATCGACGATGATAATGTAAAAGCCCAGTTGGGATGGGGGTACAGAAGGTCTATGTGGAATGTTATTGAAAGAGTCAGCCAGGAAGAATTCGGCTACAAGCCTAACGTTTCCGCTATGCGGACCGCCGCCGTGACAGGTCATAAGATTTTTGCCACCATTGCCAGCTTTGATGAAGGCCTCATGTCAGAAACGGCGTTCCAGGAATTCATTCGCAATATTGAAACATTCATTATCGCGCAGAGCCAGTTAGGTGAAGAATCACCGCGGAGCGAAGGCGATGAAGACGTGGATGATAAGGTAACTGAAAAACTGGGAGAGGATGAATGGGACTTCTAA
Organism: Chryseolinea sp.; assembly: GCA_043722905.1. Taxonomy (GTDB): domain Bacteria; phylum Bacteroidota; class Bacteroidia; order Cytophagales; family Cyclobacteriaceae; genus Chryseosolibacter. The sequence continues at coordinate 4,245 of JAYSOP010000513.1, read as the reverse complement.
AATGTTCCTGAAACCCGTATACATAACCGATCTTTTTAACTGATAATTAATTCAATCACGATGCAGTTGACTAATGGTAATAATATAAAAGAAGCCGCCAAAGAAAAAGCCAGGCTCATCCTCGCCCAGTCCGTCTCATTCAGACATATGCCCTTTGATCTTCAAAAGAAAATATATCAGGATGTCATGGATGAGCAGATGGGTTTAATGATGGGGAATGGGAAAGGACAACTTTCCAAAGGCATGGCCCCTGGCATAATCTCTAATTTGCTCTCTGGTGGGAACGCTGGCTTTGTTAAGAAATCGAGTGATCTGCTCGATGACAAACGCCATGAGAAAGGATTTGATGAGGGAGTGGACGCATTCGAAGACCTGGTCGATTCCGTAGACTTTCCGCTGTTTGTTAAAGACCTTCTGAAATCAGTGTTTGATGCCAATATTTCCGTAATGAAGGCTCAGACCGATGACTATATCAGGCTTATGAAGGAGGCAACGACTGGTCTTGCGAAATTCATCAAAGACATTGACCCGACCACAACCTTTGCGTACCTGGCGGAAAATAACAGCGATGAATTCGGAATCTCCATGGAAGATGGACCGGGCGGTGAGCAAAAGATGGAGCTGACCAATCCAAAAGGAGAGAAAGTAGACGTGGAGGACAATGAGGTGAAAGCCAAGATCATGGATGCCAAGATAAAAATGGCACAGGAGCACAGGGCTGCACTTCGCGAAATGATTCTCATGGGCGTCACAAGGCTTGTCGTAGAAAAAGGTGTGGTGGAAGCCGAAGTCAATTTTGAATTTCAAGGAAAGAGAACCGTTGACAAAGCAGACAAGGCAGGTGTCAAGACCAGTAAATCGTCAGGCTCATCTGCAAGTGCCAGCGGAGGATTCCTCGGATCTGTATTTGGTGGTCCCCGGGCTGGTCATACGTCGAGTACCAGGCAGACACAATTCAGTGTATCAACAACGAAGAGCAAATCTGACGATGTGTTAAAAGCCAAGCTGCGCGGGCTTGTTAAGATCCAGTTTAAGACTGACTTCTTCAAGCTTGACAATTTTGCAAAGATGTATGGTCCGGCCACGGAAGGTGAGAAAGAGGCGGCCGCGGTGAATGCACCCGCTAAGTAAAAAATGGTTGCAAACGATGATGATCGATGGCACTGGCAGTTCTGAAGTACCTTGAAAAAACCGATGGGCATCATGTATTCGAGGCTGACATCGGCACGAACACGTTTTATCAGTATAAGACGGGAAAGGAAAAAAGAAAGCAGAAAGGATTGGAAGTGGTTGATGAGGTGAGCCATCAGTCTGCTTTGATAAAGGCTCCCGTTATTAATAGAAGTAGTTTTGATACAAGGTTTGTTTTCAGGTTACCCGAAAACGCAATTAACCGGGATAACCGGTTTATCCAGTTATTAAGTTTCAAGACACAGAATCAGATATCGCCAGCCATTTCAGAAGTGGTTACGATGCTTCCTTCAATGAGTGATTTTAATGGAGATTATAAACTTCCTAAGATGATGACGTTAACTCATACCAACAGGCACAGCAGCCAAATAAACACGGAGCATGCGCCGTGCCACATCAAAGAAAATAAAGTAAGCGAAGCGATGTTTTTTAATGCGATCCTGGGAGCGCTGCCCAATCTGTTGACCAATGCGCTGCCAATGATCGGCAAGTTCATTCCCGGATTGCAGAAGGCTTTACCTATCGTGGAAAAGCTTTTACCGACCATTGGTAAGATTATCCCCACGGATGTGAAGCCAGGCAAAGAAGGCATCGATCAGATATTACAGAACATATCACCGGAGACAATCAAAGCCATTCTGGAGGTTGTTCAGGGAGTAAATGCAAAGACTGACAACAGCGCGTCTAATGGAAAGGCAGAGACGAAAAGCCTGTCAAAACACAGTCATGATTTTTCCATCAACCCCGCTACCCTGATGCAACTTGCTCCGCTACTCGAGAAATTGCTCTCGCCTGAGTCAATCAAGGCTATCGGTGATAACCCCGTCCAATTGTTTAAAGCAATTTCGGATAGCGCCGTCAAATTCCAGAAGATGGGTCTTGACCAGGTTGAGAAGGTCAACCCTGTTATGAATGGTTCCAATCTTGATAAAACTGTGCAGGGCATGTCGCTCCGGAGCAGAGCGCGAACGCTTAGGTATAGTGAGGCCAAGATAGCTCCTGCATTGCTCGCTGCCCTCCCTGCATTGATGCCGGTACTGGAAAAAGTTCTGTCACCAGATATGATCAATGCTGTCGGCGAACAACCTGTGAAATTATTCAATGCCATAGCGGATGCCGGATTGAAACATACAAAACAGGAATTGGACCACCTGGAAAAAATTAATCCTGGTGTGGACGACCCGGCTTTTGATCTGCTGGCGGCCTCCATGAGCATCAAAAGTTCCGTAGCCATAAAAGCCAAATTCAGTAATGCTTACGCTATTGATTTTACAGACGTCAAAATGATTTCGATTGGAGGAAAGGAAAAGGTTGTGTATGACAGAAGACAAAAAATACATATACCTGTTAAAATAACCTCCGGAGAACGCAGAGGTGAAAAGCAAACTCAGATCCCAAAAGCCATCTTCCAACTGATCATCCAGGATGGGCATTCGATGAGTGTGTTGCTTGAAAAGAAATTCAGGCTTAACGATATCATTATTGGCAGTCCGGTAACCGGCATCACACTGGACTCGGATGAGCTGAAAAAACTTCCCCTGAACCGGGACCTAAAGCTTGAGCTTTCTTTCCATTGGAAAAAAGGTGACAAGATTGAAGGCACATTCAAGAATCATTACTTGTGGCTTTCAGATGGGTATGTCTACCAGCGATCCGGGAAAACCATAAAGCAGCACTTTGCCTTGAATGATGTATCCAGATTCCGGAACTATTGGCACAAGGTGTGGGAGGGTGGGCCGGAAACCCATGGAAGGTGGAACATCAATTTTGAATGTAAATATTACTACACCCTTAACGATAAGGATACAAACATCAAGAAGCTTGAGACAAAGAAGAAGATTGTATCAGATTCTGCAGCTCAGAAAGATCAGGACGACCACAGGAGAAAGATCTCCGCTAAGGTCAAGTCTGGTATGGAGATCAGCCTCGCTGCATACAATGAACTATTATCCTTGCATCAGTTGACACCGTTGATCCCCGCCCAGCTAAGTGCTTTTCTTGGGCAGGAATTTATGAAGGAAGCCGCAACAGCGGCAAGGGTAAGTGTAGACTTCAAAGGTAAAAAAGGAGAAACAGCTGCGCTTTGGGCCTACCCGGAAGGAAATATTCAATCCTATATATTGAGCAAGGTGATCGCGGTTGATCCGTCAGGGATGATTACTGCGGCGCAAGAGGAAGAAGTGTTCTTCCCCAAATTTTCAACAGTCCATTTCATAGGTACTAAATCGGAATGACAGCAATGAAAACACAAGATATTTTTCCAGTCCAGTTATCGACGGAGAATTCGGAATCAACAATCAAGATGGAAGGACAAAAAGTCGTGTTCGATAAAAAGGTGGCGTTACTGCCAGTCGACATCAGAAAGGAAGAAACAACGAACATTCAATCTGGCAATGGAAGAACTGATCGACGGCCCGGCGCCTGAAGGAAATGGTGTTGGCTTTGTTGACGAAGCCATGCTCGAGATGGGCGACTTCTTGTCACAGATGACTGACGTGGATGGTTATCTGGTTGACGCGGAAATGCTAACAGCTCTGACGGTGGAAAAGGTGAACATGTCGATGCCGATACAGCTTGATCTGCATGTGAGAGACGATGGTTCTGTTCTTCTGGGTGGGTCTCCTCCCCTGTATTATACAGAGACAACATATTCGCCTGTATTCCACCAGTTAACGATCAATATTATAGTGGAAGAAAAAGAAAATCAGGAAAAGGAATGGCGGTCATAAACAAAGAGTGGAACCTGGAATCATTTATCGACTCCCTGGTGATAGAACTTGACAAAGCCAGAGAAATCCTGGCAGTAAAAGCTATCAATCGTCCCCTAACCTATACGGTCAAGGATGTAGGCATGGATTTAAATCTCTTTCCAACTTTCAACGGAAGTGAAGTAAAGTTCGTGACTGCGCAACCCGGTCAGACGGGGGCATCCAAACTCTCGATTCAATTGGGCTCCATTACAGACCAACAAATCAGACAAACTTCAAAGGAGCCCATGACAAGAGACAATATTTCGATCGAGGCTATTGATATGGATCCGGAAATGAAAAGGAA
>JAYSOP010000512.1:0-7231 GCA_043722905.1 Chryseolinea sp. | reverse complement strand
ATACGTATATTCTTCCATTTCATGGTAAATAACCTGCCATCCTCGATGCCGTGCATCTGCAAACCAATGAATCCGCTGGGATTTGTTTTGTAGACTTCTTCATCGGCAAGATCCTCCACTGCATGGCCATTCACCCAAGTCTGGATTCGGGGGCCGCTTGTGACAATTCGCAGTTTGTTCCACCCCTCGTTGTACAAATAGTGATGACCATTCTCAATTTTTTCTTTCGAAGAAAGCCATCCTGTACCCAAAGCTTCACCATATAAGAGGCCTGTAGTTGGGGTACCAGGCCTATGGTTGCGCTGCATTTCCACCTGAGGACCATTTACACGACCAGCCCTCAAGTCGTGCCCCTCCCCCGTTGTCACGGACTTAACCCTGGACCGGATCTGTACACCAGAGTTGGTAACACTGTCGACCATTACTTCCAGCTCCAGCTCGAAATCGCTAAATGTTTTCTGGGTGCAGAGAAAAGAGTTCGGGCTTCCGGCTACTGTTCTACCGACAATTGCCCCGTCTTCAACGGTATAGCTATGGGAACCGTTGAGGTGAACCCAACCGTTTAACGTTTTTCCATCAAAGAGTGTGCCCCACCCACCTTGTAAGTTTACGGTATCCGAAGATTTTCCTTCAGACGGAAGGGCAAAAGCTATTATTGAATCACCATATTTTGTGTCGTTTTTTCCGCCACCCCCTGCAGCAATCACCAAATATTGCTTTCCGTCAATCATGAATACACTGGGTGTAGCGTATCCAGCAGCGGGTAATGTATATTCCCATAAGACCGATCCGGCATGGGTATCAAAGGCGCGAATTTTCTCATCGGGTGTAGCTGCGATAAATACAATCCCACCTGCGGTGGCTACGGGTCCGCCAAAATTTTTAGCACCTGTATTTCGTATACCTTTTGCCACCAACTCGGGATATTCTCCAAGAGGAACTTTCCACAAAATAGATCCGGTTTGCAGGTTGACAGCATTCAAGGTCCCCCAGGGTGGTCCGATCGCGGGAGCGCCGTACGGGTCGACAAAAAATGGAATTTGCACGGAGTAACGAACACGCGAACTTACCACGTCATGTTCAGTTTTTTCGGGATCAGACCGTAAAAATGCCATGAGGGCTTTCATTTCTTCATCCGAGAAGTGCGTGAAAGCCGGCATGATACCCTTCCCATGGCGTATGATGGTCACTAGCGCAGCATCGTCTTTTTGAATGTTGATAAGGGAGGGGTAAACCGGAGGACTACCCTGCCTGTCTAATCCGTGACAGGTTGTACAATTTTTCTGATATACCACGCCACCTTGTTGAGCCGGACTTGCCTTCCGTTTATCAACATCATGGAACATGCGCAACGTGTTAATGGAAGGGGCTTCATTCGCATTTACGTACAATATATTTGTTGACGGATCAAAGGAAGCACCGCCCCACTCCACACCCCCCTGATGACTGGGCATTGTGATCACACCTTGTAAGGAAGGTGGCGTAAAGATAAGACCCGTTTCATATTGCCTGAATTGTTTTATGGCGGAGGCGCGCGATTCAGGGGTAACGTTGGTAAGATCCGCTTCACTCACAGATAATCGCACCAGCGGCGGCGGCTTTAAAGGAAATGGTTGAGTGGGCCAGGCTTCCTCGCCTGGAATTTTCGAGGAGGGTACTGGTAATTCAACCACCGGAAATAAAGGCTTGCCGGTGTCTCTATCCAAAACGAATGTGAGGCCCATTTTGGTCAATTGAACCACCGCATCCTGCGAAATTTTTCCGGATTTAATGGTAACCAGAATAGGGGCTGGTGGATTATCATAATCCCAGATGTCGTGGTGTACTGTCTGGTAGTGCCACTTGCGTTCACCCGTAGTGGCATCCAGCGCCACCACCGAATTTCCAAACAGGTTGGTTCCTTTCCTGAAACCACCATAAAAATCATTGGCAGGAGACCCGGTCGCAAAAAATACCCATCCTCTTTTTTCATCGACAGAAAATCCACCCCAGGGATTTGCTCCGCCGTACATTTCCCCATCGACCCATTGCCAGGTATCAAATCCAAATTCTCCTGCTACCGGGATCGTGTGAAATATCCACCGGAATTCTCCTGTAACTGTATCGAATGCACGCACGTGCCCCGGGGTGGAATTGTACTCTTCCGGTACCCGTGAAGTAACGATGAGAAAGTTTTTAAAGACAATGCCTGGTGTGGTAACCTCAATAGAAGCAGTGGAGGAATCTAGATCGAGGTTTTTTCGAAGGTCAATAAAACCGCCGTCACCAAATGATTTAATCAGGGATCCTGACTTCGCATCCAGCGCGTAAACTTTGTTGTTGACAAAATGGAAAATACGTTTACCCGCCTCTCCTTCCCAGTAGGTAACTCCCCGGCTACGACCTCGAAAGATCTTACCGCCCTCGTTGTAGTTTGACGATACGAACTTCCAGACCTCTTGTCCCGTGACGGCATTCAACGCGACGGCGTCTAGCCTGGGTGTTGTAAAATACAGCAAGCCTTCCACAATGATGGGGTTGGAATACATAGACGGACCGTTGACATCCCCGGTGTGATATTCCCAAACCGGCTTAATCTTGTGCACATTAGATGCATTGATTTGGGCTAGCTCTGCGAATTGATTTGATTTTTTATCGCCCCTGTAAATCGCCCAATCTGTGTAGTTATCGTATTTGTCGGGTGAATACTCCTTAGAACTTTCCTTTTTAAGAAGAGGTCCTTTCTTTCCGCAGGAAAGGAGCGTTAAGAATATGATAAATGGGAGAATGACAATGCGTAGCATACAACAAGAATTCATTACGGGAATATAAAAATAGTTTGGGGATTAATCCGCTGTTTTTATTTGCATGGGTACCTGCGGAAAAAAATGCAAGGGCTGGCCAAAAAATCGCACGCTCATAACAAAATTTGTGGCTGACTAAAAAGCTTGGTCGCGCACAAAATTTCCCCTCATTTTCAAGGAGGGGACGTGACGCTCCTTAGAGCGGAACGGGGGTGGTTATGGGGTTGACTAAATTCGGGATTGTCAATTAGGTGAGTAGATCCCGGTCACCAACGCTGTCTCGCTAAGGGCGCGGCGTCCGCACACAACTTTACGAAAGTTTCAAACTTTCGTAAAGTTCTTTTCAAGGCCTCTTTCCTTAAAGATCATTCACAAACATATTCCTTCCACGCATTTGTCATGACCTCCTGGTCGAGGTCACCAGTATATACTACCAACCGATACCGGATTACCTCTGTTTCTCCTTTGCCAATCTTCCAGTCACCTGAAATCTGCCTTGAAGGACCAACGCCCAGTTCGTTGTCCACGCGCCAGGGTATAGGGAAATCTTTGTTGTCGGGATGATCAAGCATGGCGATGTGAGCAAGGTCTTCGCGGCCTGGCACTTGTATTCCCACATCATTCCAAATCGCCCGTTGTCCTTCAGCGCCGTCATTCTTTTGTCCCACAGCATTGACCACTTCACCGCGGATTCCATTGCGCCAGGGCATGCGTAGGAAAAGTCCGCCAACATAAAATTTTTGCATGGTGATATCCGTTTTTGCCACTCCACGCCATTCAAGATCCAGCAGAAATTTCCCCTTGATTTCCGTAAGAGACCATGTTTGGGTTTCCGTTAAAACGGAATTTCCTTTATCATCCAACAAATCATAGACAGTTTGCCATTGTACACGAGACCCCATCTCTTGAACAACACGCACGGACACCTGCTTCCAATAGTCTTCGTTAAAATTCATAAAATAATCCCGGCCGTTTACCTTTTTTAATCCCCAGTAAAGCCCGGTTTGATGTTTGTGATGTTCAGGGCTGAATTCAGTCAGTTGGCCTTTTCCATCGGGTGCCATAATGGGATGGATATACGGCCGCATACCTTGTTTGGCGTTCTGAATAAGGAGAAGGTTCTTGTCCTCGTTTTTATACACTGAAATAGACCCGACACTTTTATCATGAAGTACCTTAAGCATGTTACTACCCTCATGGGTTTCCGGTTTGTCAGGACCACAACTCATCAGGGTGATCACTACGGTGAAACTTGAAAATGTTATGCAGCGGGACATTTAGATTTGGTGATCATAAAATTTGGTGTGCTAATAGTTGGTTGATTTCCAAACAACGCCTGGTAAAGTTTCCACTCTCACACAGTTTTGTTACGCTTTATTTCATGGCACATACGATCAGTGATTCCATCGGAACTTTATGCCCATTGATTTCCTGGTCTGGCTCACGCTTCTCGATCACCGCGGTGACCGTAAAACTATTTTGTATTAAAAGCGCTTTTAAATCCTCCTTTGAAAATGTGTTAAACCCGTACTTCACAAAGGGAAGTGATTCCATGGTAGCTTTTGGCCTGACCGAAATAATAATTTTTCCTTTTGGCTTTAATACCCGTCTGATTTCTGAAAGTATCACCCGGCTATCGTCCCAGAAATAAATCGTGTTGACCGAGAAAACCTTGTCAAACATTCCATCATCAAAAGGTAGTGTTTCAGCACTTGCCAGAAAAAATCCGGCCTGGCACGCGGCGATAAATGACTCATTCATCCTTTCAGCCTCGCGAACCATCACAAGAGAAAAGTCACATCCAAAGTATTTTACCGACGGATGTCCGGTTAAAATTTCGCTCACAAAAAATCCATTGCCCATTCCGATTTCAAGGACCTGGTCACTTTCCTGGACACGGAGCGCTTCAATGGTGTAACGATTGATCTGCAAATTTCCCTCATTCATTTTTTTTGCCACCAGAATTCCTGTGTCACCATCCGGTTTTCTGAGTTGCCGGGCGATAGATTGGAGTGTTTCGTCATTCATAAAGCATGGGTAGAAGGCAATAATAGTCCAGATCAAATTAAATTGTCAATGCCCGCATCCGGACAGTTTTGTTCGGCACTGGGCTATTCTACCGTGATAATATGCGAAATTGGCCTGAATAAGAAATGGCATCACAATTGACTTGTCCCGCCCGTCAAATGCCCCTTATGATTTAAAGTAATTTCACTATTGCTTTGCGCAATGTTTTCAGGCGCAAAGGATATTCATTTATTAAAGTTGCCGGCCCGGCTTTTTTGTTAGCTGGCTTTTTATCTTTTGCCATTGCTTTACTCACGATCAGTTTCCAGGCGCTGAGAGCAGCGTTCAGTAATCCGGTTGATTCACTGCGCAGCGAATAAAATAGCCGAATATCCATTGACTTAAGCCGGGCTATTGGTTGGGCCATACCAGGGTGATATCTTTGGCCATGGATTCCCAACTCCCCTTATCGGACCCCAAAATTCTTGTGACCCTTACCACCCTGAAGATGCCTTTTGGAAAATACAAAGGGAGGTTGATGTGTAATCTACCGGTTGAATACCTCGAATGGTTTGCCCGCAAAGGTTTTCCGCAGGGTCAGATGGGAATGTTATTGTCTACCGCCTACGAGATAAAACTTAACGGTTTAGACTATTTGCTGGAGCCCTTAAAACAAAAATGAAGCATTCCATTAAAATTTTTGGAGATTTAAAAAAACTCAAGATATGACTAGGGGTAAAGGCAACCTTTATTGTTATATAAGAGTCTATGCACTGGAAAACCTCATCATGAAAAAATTATCACTGCTTTTAACCCTGATTTGTCTTGCCGCGACATGTTTTGCCCAGGAAATCGAAAAAGACCTTCCGCATTTTACCCGGATCGTAGCCTCACCACGGGTGAACGTTATTCTTAGCCAAGGCGCCCAGGAATCAGTGAAACTGGTGTATCATGATGTTACCCGCGAAAAAATCAACATTGAGGTCAGTGGGCGTACTTTGCGTATTTATCTTGACAACGCGCGCAAAATTGAAAGAATGAAGCCAAGGGAACACCGATACGGAAGCAGGGAAAGTTTGTATGAAGGTGCTTCAGTGACGGCTTATGTAACCTACAAAGATCTGGAGATGCTGGAGATCCGTGGAAACCAGGAGCTTACCTGCCACGACCCCATCGAAGCAGAAGCCTTCACGCTCCGCGCTTATGGAGAAAATGAAATTACATTGTCATCTCTTAAAACAGAATATTTTAAAGCTAAGTTGTATGGCCAAAATGACTTGAGCATAAAAAAAGGTAAGGTCATCGAACAGAAGTATTTGCTTTACGGCGAAAATAAAATCGATGCACGTGATGTGAAAAGCGACTACACTGTTACCAGCATTTTCGGAGAAGGGTCATTAAAGGTGAATTCCTCAGAAGAGATTAGAGTCGACGCCTTTGGGGAACCCATGATTTTCGTAGATGGTGGCGCGCATGTAAATAGACGTCTGGTCTTTGGAAAGGCGACGATATTTGAAAACTAATCATTAGGAATTTCTTCCGCAAGACTGATAGACATTACAAACAGTTTGTGTCGTTGTGACCCGTATTTGTGCTCCAGTGGTGTCGTTCCTTATTTGACTTGTATCGTCCAAAATCATGGTGATCCAACCTCCCCATTAAACAGTGTCACAGGCATATCCCTGAGTTTTCTGTAACGGGAGCATAATAATATCCCCACTTCCTTATGGAATTTTCCAGCCTTCAGCATCCAGTCCATATCAACAACAAACAACAATGGTTATGAAAACCTGGAGAATGAAATTTTTAGGGGTGCTGTTCCTTACAAGCGCCATGATCCTGCTGGCTTTTACGCTTCGCAGGGCCGAACCGGTTAAAAAGAAAATTCCCTTCGTTCCTCCGAAGGGTTGTGTTTTTCGTACGATCATGGGTGAGGAATCTTCATTGAATTACTTCATTCATAAAACGCCGGAGAACGTACAGCGATCGGTTGATCGAGGACTGGCATGGGTGGTCGACGCCCAGAATGATAACGGTGGATGGGGGGCAGGAAGTCATCAGCGTCAGCATGTAACTGACCCTCGTGCAGTGGAGACTGATCCGGCAACTACCGCCATGGTAGCCATGGCTATGCTCAGAAGTGGTACAACGCTGTCGACGGGTGATTATTCCAAAAACTTACAAAGGGCATTGAACCACCTCCTTCATGCGGTTGAAACATCCGAAGACAACAATCACAATATTACAAGTCAGACCGGCACTCAAATACAAACAAAACTTGGCAATAATATCGATGTGATCCTTACTTCGCAATTTCTTTCCAATATCCTGAAGTACACAGCCCACGATCCGAATCTAAAATCGCGTGTGCAAAAAAGTCAGACGATATGTGTCAACAAAATTCAGCATGCACAGGATGTAAATGGCAGCATGGCCGGCTC